>JANMWQ010000197.1:0-11894 GCA_031394085.1 Rhizobacter sp.
CTACTGCTCCGAAGTTTGCCGCTGGACCCACAAGGCCGCTTTCGCGAACGAGTACGAAGGCCGCGCCACCCCGGCGATGGGCCGCTTCGGCGGGCGCCGCGAGTGGGAGGAGTGCTACCACGGCTGGGACCTGGCCGATGCCATCAAAGACCTCGGCTTCGTGCGCTCCGACGGCAAGACGCTGATCTCGCAACCGCACCTGCGCTTCGACGACAAGCACATGTGGACGCTCGACCACGTCAAGGGCTTCACGCTCGGCAGCCCGTTGATCGGCTTTCGCGCGCTGACGCCAGAGGGGCGTGAAGCGGCAGCGATCGAGTACCGCAAGGGCTTCACGATCAACCCGATCTGAAGCGAGCGCACGCCGCCACTGGCCCGCCAGGGCTCGCGGCGGCGCCAGACCCACGCAGCCGAGGACAGTCATGTCGGAGATCCTGTCGAAGAAGAGGGTGCACACCGTTCGCTTCGAGCCGGTCGGCGTCGAGATGGAAGTCGAAGAGGGCGAATGGGTTCTCGACGCGGCTTTTCGTCAAGGCATCGCGATACCGCACGGCTGTCGCGAAGGCCAGTGCAGCAGCTGCAAGTGCCTGCTGATCGACGGTGATGTCGAGGTGGAGAACTACTCCACGTTCGCGCTCGCCGACTACGAACGCGAGACCGGGCACATCTTGCTGTGTCGCAGTTATGCATTCAGCGATTTGACGGTCGAGCTGCTGAACTTCGACGAAGACCTGATGCGACGCGCGATCGCCGTGAAGGTCTACGACGGCGTGCTCAGTGGGGTCACGGCGCTGACGCACGACACGCGCCTGCTCGAAGTCGAGCTGGAGCGGCCGCTGAAGTTCTGGGCCGGCCAGTTCGTCGAGATCGGTGTGCCGGGCGCGGGCGGGAATTCGCGCGGGCACGCAGGCGTGACGCGCTCCTATTCGATGGCAAGTACGCAGCGCACGCCGACGCGCCTGCAGTTCATCATTCGCAAGTACCCGAACGGCGCCTTCTCTTCGCTCGTCGACACCACCTTGACACCGGGCACCGCGGTCACGATCAAGGGGCCGTTCGGCACCTGCTTCCGCCGCGAGGAACGACCCGGGCCGATGATCCTCGTCGGTGGGGGTTCGGGCATGTCGCCGCTGTGGTCGATCCTGCAAGACCACATCGAGAGCGGCGAGCAGCGGCCGATCCGTTTTTTCTACGGCGCGCGCACCGCCAAGGACCTGTTCTTCCTCGACCAGTTCGAGGCCTTGACGGCGCGGCTCACCGACTTCGAGTTCATCCCGGTGTTGTCACAGGCCACGCCGGACGATGTTTGGAGCGGCGAAACCGGTTTCGTTCACGACGCGGTCGAACGCATCCTGCGCGCACAGAACCTGCCCGGCGAGCTCGACGCCTACACCTGCGGGCCACCGCCGATGGTCGATGCCGTCTTGCCGGTGCTGCAGCGCCTCGGCGTCGCGCCCGCCCACACGCACGTCGACAAGTTCATCCCGGCGAACCAGGCCACGCCGACCCTCGTTCATTGATTTCCAAGGAGACAACGAAATGACCACCACGACACGCGCTCCCGTCCGCGCCACGACCACCGACTACACGCCGGTGAATTCCGGCGCCGCCGGTGCCGCCACATTCGCCGGCTCCGACAGCCGCAAGTACAACTACTTCACCCCCAAAGGACGCAAGGCCACCCACTACGAGGACATGACCCTCGACGTGCAGCCCGACCCCAAGCGCTACCTGCTGCAAGACTGGATCATCAACTTCGCCGACGGCACGCCGACCTATTCCGAGAAGTGGACCGCGGCCCTCTCGAGCGACTGGCACGCCTACCGCGCGGTCGATGAAGAGTGGGAGCGCACCCATTACCAGCGCCAGTCGACCATCGAAGGGATGATCGCGCAGGCGGTCGAGAACGGTCGCCGCTCGGGCGCACCGGCGCGCTTCGACAAGGCCTGGGTCAAGGTGCTCGAAAAACACCTGGGCGCGTACAAGCACGCCGAGTTCGGCCTCGGCTGCTCGCTGATGCACGCGCAGCGCTACGGCTACACGCAGATGGTCAACTCGACGATTCTCACCAACTCGTCGTACAAGCTGCGCTTCTCGCAAGACCTGACGCTCTACCTCGGCGACATCGGTCTCGACATCGCCGGCTTCGACGCCGAGGTCGGCAAGACCCACTGGCTCGAAGACCCGATCTGGCAACCGACGCGGCAGCTGATCGAGACCATCGGCGGCGCCGAAGATTTTCTCGAGAAGTACTTCGCTGTGAACATCGTGTTCGAGCCGCTCATCGGCGAGCTGTTCCGCAGCGGCTTCGTGATGCAGGCGGCAGCGTCGCAGAACGACTTCATCACGCCCACCGTGGTCTCGTCGGCCGAAGGCGACTACCAGCGCAACCTGGCGAACACGGTCGAGATGCTGCACATGCTGGTGAGCGACCCGGCGCACTCGGCGCACAACACCGCGCTGTTCAACGGCTGGCTCAAGACCTACGGTGACCTGGCCGTCAAAGCCGCGAAAAACCTGCAGCCGATCTGGTCGCTGCCGCGCGTCAAGGTGGCGCAGTTCAACGACGCCTATGCCGCGGCCGTCGACCGCATGCAGGGCATCGCGGGCCAGCTCGGTCTGGCGTTGCCCGCGTCGATCACCGTTTGAAGCGAACACCCCCAAGGAGACACCATGGCAGCGCACACCGACAACATTTTCAAGGCCTTCAAGGACATCGAGTTCAAGGACACGGTCTCGCACCAGTGCGGCGTGACCTTGAACGACAGCGTCGAGGCCCGCGCCATCGCCGACCTGATGGCCACCAAGCCTGGCATCACCGTGACCTACATGCCCGCGATGATCCGCATCGATGGCGAGGGCAAGATCGAATTCAAGATGAACGAGATCGCCGAAGAACTCGGCCGCGAGATGACGACCCACCTGTTCGAGATCTCCACCTCCACGCACTACGGGCGGATGGTGATGGTCGACGAAAACACCATGGTGCTGTTCGGCGACATGAACGCCGCCATGTCGTACGTGGCTTACGCCTGACTCAGCACACGAGAACAAGGGGCACATCATGTTCAAGACCCAATCAGGCGAAGAGATCTTCGTCATCGACGGGCACGTCCACAACTGGAACGCCACCAAGGCGAACCAGAAGAACGTGCATGGCGAGCAGTTCATCAATTGCTTCTACGCCTACCACTCCTTCCTGAGCCCGAAAGAGAAGCTTTGGACCCGCGAAAAGTTCGACCAGTACGGCGGCGAGCAGCTTTACCAGGACCTGTTCGTCGACGGCCCGGACGACATGGCGATCTTCCAGCCGACCTACCTGAAAGACTTCTACGTCAACGGCTTCAACACCACCGAACAAAACGCGGTGTTGAAGGCCAAGCACCCGAATCGCTTCATCCTCAACGGTGCCTTCGACCCGCGCGACGAAGCCGCGGGCTTGGCCAAGTTCGAGGAGCTGGTAGCCACCCACAAGCTCAAAGGCGTGAAGCTCTACACCGCCGAATGGAAGGGCGCCAGCCGCGGCTACAAGCTGAGCGACCCGTGGGCCGAGAAGTACCTGGCGCTGGCCGAAAAGCTCGGCGTGAAGAACATCCACGTGCACAAAGGTCCGACGATTCTGCCGCTCGACCGCGACGCCTTCGACGTGGCCGACATCGACATCGCCGCGACCAACTTCCAGGGCCTGAACTTCGTCGTCGAACACTGCGGCCTGCCGCGGCTCGACGACTTCTGCTGGATCGCCACGCAGGAGACCAACGTCTATGGCGGTCTCGCGGTGGCGCTGCCCTTTATCCAGAAGCAGCCGAAGTATTTTGCGCACGTGATCTCGCAATTGCTGATGTGGCTCGGGCCGGACAAGCTGCTCTACGGCAGCGACTACGGCATCTGGACGCCCGACTGGATCGTCAAGGCATTCATGGACTTCGAGTTGCCCGAAGACATCGCCAAGGAAACCGGCACGGTGCTCGACCTCGAAGCCAAGAAGAAGATCCTCGGCCTGAACGCGGCGCGGCTCTACGGCATCGATATCGCAACGCAAAAAAAGCTGCTCGCCAGAGAAAAGCTGCCGGCGCGAGTGGCCGTAGCGGCTTAGCGCCATGGCCCCCGTTCGCGTCAGGGTCGATCCCGCCGATCACGCCGCGCAGGTACAAGCCTGTCTGGCGACGGTGATGGACCCGGAGCTCGACGAATCGGTGACGGAGCTCGGCTTCGTCACCGAACTCGAGCTGTGCAGCGAAGGCGAGGTGCGCATCGGTTTTCGGTTGCCGACCTACTGGTGTGCCGCCAACTTCGCCTTCCTGATGGCCGACGACATGCGCCGCGCGGTTCAGGTGCTGCCGTGGGTCACGAGCGTTCAGGTGCAATTGCACGAGCACATGTATGCCGAGGCGATCAACCAGGGCGTGGCCGAAGGCGCCGGTTTTCAGTCGGCCTTCGGCGCCGCGGCCGAAGGGGGTCTCGAGGCACTTCGCACGACGTTTTTGTTGAAAGCGTTTCAGCGCCGGCAGGAAGCGCTGTTGCAGCACCTGCTCGACGCCGGCTTCGAGGCGGCCGTGCTGGTGGCGATGGACCGCGGCGCGTTGCGGCGATCGTCGCTGGAGTCCGAAGGTGAGCACTTGACCGCGCGTTATCTGGAACGGCGTGACGAGGCCGGCGACGGGGCACTCGCCTTCGTGGACAGCGCAGGCCGCGCCATCGCAGCTGCCGAGTTGCCGGGCTACTTGCGCGGCCTGCGCCGCGTCGGCATCAACGCCGAGTTCAACGGTGCGCTGTGCCGCGGCCTGCTGGCCGTGCGCGACGGCGTGGCACTGACCCAACCGATCCACATCGTTCGGCCGCCGGCCGAGCGGATCGGGATTTCGTAAGACGTGTTCCATCTGATCTACCAACAAGGAGACGAAATGCCCGCGCTCATCGCACTCGCACTTTCTATCGGTGTACTCGCCGTGGTGGCAACTTGGCTGGCGCTCGGCCCGTTGGCGGCCTTCAACGTCCAGATCTGGCAGATCTTCATTGCCTGGGCCTGCTTCTACCACTCGGGCGGTAAGACCGACGGGGCGCAGAAAACCACGGTCTGCATGACCTTCGGTGCCGTGGACGGGATGCTCTCGGTGCTGCTGATCGGGCAGCTGGGCGCGCTCGGCGCGTTGGCGGCTCCCGTGGCGGTGGGCATCGGTGCCGCAGCCATCGTGCTGGCCGCCTACCTTGGTCCGTTGGCGACGATTCCGGCCTCGGTTTATGGCTTTGCAGCGATCGCCGGGCTGATCCTTTTGAAAGGCCTGCCACCGGTCGAAGCCATTGGGCCGACGGTCGCCTCGATCATCATCGGCGCCGCCTTCGGCTGGGTTTCGGAGCAGGTCGCCGGCAAGCTGACCAAGGTGACGGTGACCCCCGGTTCCAGCACCGCGCCCGCGCGGTAGACACGGCAACCCGGCGGTTGGGAGTCGGCGCGTGTCGGCGGAAGGCGGCGCAGAGTTCGCTGCCGCGCCGGCCCACCCCATGAAAGCCCGCACGTCACGATCGGGCGTCGGGCCCGCGGGCACGTCCCAGACTGAGACACAACGCGCCGATACAGCGGGACACAGCGCGACGATGGGCTCTGCTGCCCCGGGCCACGTCGTGCGCACTAGGGAAATGGAGCGGTGGTACGCGAATCGCATTCATCGCTCGAAACCCGCAGGTGGCGCGGCCACCCACCACTGACATCTTCAGGAGACGACGACCGTGCCCAACATCATGTTGCATGACGATGACGCCCGCCAAGCCCTCGGCCGCGGCGTTGCCAAGATGGCCCGCGCAGTGCGCGGCACGCTGGGGCCCCGCGGCATGAACGCGATCATCGACCGGCCGATCGGCACGCCCATCATCTCGCGCGACGGCGCCAGCATCGCCGCTGAAATCGAACTCGAAGATCCGTTCGAGAACATGGGCGCGCAGGTGTTGCGCGAGGTCTCGAAGCAGACCAATATGGTCGCCGGCGACGGCACCACCACTGCCACCGTGCTGGCCGACGCGCTGGTGCAGGACGGCCTCGCCTGCCTGGCCAAAGGGGCCAATCCGGTCGAACTGGTCGAGGGGTTGGAGCTGGCGGTGGCCGAGGTCATCGCGGCGCTCAAGCGCAGCGCCAAACCCCTGAGCGGTGGCGACGAACTGCGCGCGGTCGCGATGGTCGCCGCCAACGACGACCCGACCGGGCACCTGGTGGCCGAAGCGCTGGAGCGGGTCGGCGCCGATGGCATCGTCGACGTCGATTACGGCACCACGGTCGAGACCCAGCTCGAGATCGTCGAAGGCATGGCGTTCGACCGCGGTTACTTGTCGCACCACATGATCACCGACGTCGAGAAGATGCAGGTGGTGCTCGACAACCCCTACATCCTGATGACCGACATGCGCCTGATGACGCAGGACGAACTGTCTGCTGTGATCGCGCTGGTGGCCGACTCGAAGCGGCCGTTGCTGGTGATTGCCGAAGAGGTCGCGCCGGTTTGCGTGGTGGGCCTGTTGAGCTGGCGCGACAAGGGCGGCCCGCCGGTGGCTGCGATCCACCCGCCGGAGTACGGGCACTGGCGCAAGGCCGCGCTCGAAGACCTCGCCATCCTGACCGGCGGGCGGGTGATCGCGCGTGACCTGGGCGGCAGCATCGCCACGGTGCAGCTGCGCGATCTGGGCAGCGCGCGCCAGGTGCGCATCTCGTCGAACCAGACCGTGGTGACGGCCGGCGCGGGCGACCCGGCGTTGGTCGCGGCGCGCCGCGTGCAAGTGGCTCGCCAGCACGAACTCGCGCCCGAGAACATCGAGCGCGACAAGATCCGTGAGCGGCTCTCCAAGCTGTCCGGCGGCACCGCGATCCTGCTCGCCGGCGGGGCCACGCCGGTGGAGCAAAAGCGCCGGCTGCACCTGATCGAAGACGCGATCAACGTGGCGCGCGCCGCCATCGCCGAAGGCGTGGTGCCGGGCGGCGGGCTGGCGCTGTTGCGCGTGGCGAGCGAGCTCACCGAGCTGGTCTCGCGCACCGAAGGCCATGTGCAGCAGGGCGTGAAGCTGCTGCAGCGTGCGTTGCACCAGCCCTCGCACCACATCGCCGCCAACTGCGGGCTCGACCCGGTGGTGGTGATGCGCAAGGCGCTCGATGCCCAGCCCGGGTTCGGCCTCGATGCGCGCAGCGGGCGCTTTGTCGACCTCGTCGCGGCCGGCATCATCGACCCGGTCAAGGTGAGCTACAGCGCGGTGCGCAACGCCGCGTCGGTGGCCGGGCTGATCCTGACCACCCAGACCCTGATCGCCAAGAAGCCCGACCACGTCGACCCCACCGCCGGCCCGGCCACGGGCGGTGGCGCCGAACTGCTGGGCCGTAAATGAAGCGGCATGGCTGGCACTTCAGGCAGGTGGTCGGCTGGTTCATCACCGGCAGCGGCCTCGTCATCCTGATCGAGCAGGCCCTCCCGCTGGGTTGGCGTTGAAGCACGCTCCCGGCGACACCCGATGACGAACCTGGAGCAAACGGTCGACATGCGTCTGCGGGTGCCGGGGCGCTGGCGCGCATTCGGCTTCATCGGGCCGGCGGCGATGGTCAGCGTCGGCTACATGGACCCGGGCAACTGGGCGACCGACCTCGAAGGCGGTGCGCGCTTCGGCTACCAGTTGCTATGGGTGCTGGTCGCTTCCAACCTGATCGCGATGGTGCTGCAGAGCCTGGCGGCGCGGCTCGGCATCGTCGGCCGCATCGACCTGGCACAGGCCTGCCGCGCTCACTACGCACGGCCGGTCGCGATCGCCTTGTGGCTGCTCTGCGAGACCGCGATCATTGCCTGCGACTTGGCCGAGCTGCTCGGCAGCGCGATCGCGCTGAACCTGCTGTTCGGCATTCCGCTCGCCTGGGGCGCGGCGATCACCGGCTTCGACGTGATGCTGATCCTGGTGCTGCAGCACTACGGCATCCGCAAGCTCGAAGCGCTGGTCGCAGCGCTGGTGCTGACCATCGGCGCCTGCATGGCGCTCGAGATGCTGCTGGCGAGGCCGGTCTGGGGCGACGTGGCCGGTGGCTTGGTGCCGCGGCTGAACGCGACCAGCCTGTTCGTCGCGATCGGCATCCTCGGTGCGACCGTGATGCCGCACAACCTCTACCTGCATTCCTCGCTGGTGCAGACGCGCCGCATCGGCAGCGGCGACCGGGCCAAACGCGAGGCCATTCGTTACAACTTTCTCGACACCGCGCTGGCGCTCAATGTGGCGCTTTGCATCAACGCCGCGATCCTGATCTTGTCGGCCTCGACCTTCTTCGCACGCGGCAGCGAAGTGACCGAGCTGCGCCAGGCGCACGAGTTGCTCACTCCGTTGCTGGGCACGACGCTGGCCGGAGCGGCGTTCGCGATCGCGCTGCTGGCCGCGGGGCAGAGCTCGACCATCACCGGCACGCTGGCCGGCCAGGTGGTGATGGAAGGGTTCGTGCGGCTGCGCATCAGCCCGCTGAAGCGCCGTTTGCTGACCCGCGCGCTCGCGATCGTGCCGGCCGTGGCGGTGCTGTTTTATGCCGGCGAGGGCGGTGTGCTGCAGCTGCTGGTGCTCAGCCAGGTTGTGCTGAGCCTGCAACTGCCGTTCGCGATCGTGCCGCTGATCCGCTTCACGAGCGCGCCGCGGATCATGGGCACGTTCGTGAGCCCGGTCTGGTTGCGGCGTCTGGCCTGGAGCGCGGCGCTGCTGATCATCGGGCTCAACGGCTGGCTCGTGGCGCAGGCGATGGCCCCGGGCGAGGCGGGCCTCGGTCGCTTTGTCATCGGGGCGATGGCAGGGCTGTGCATCACGCTGCTCGCCTGGATTGCCCTCGCGCCTTTGCGGCATGAACCCACAACCTTATGTGGGGTAGCGCACAAAGCGGCGCACAATCAGGCGCACCAAAAAAACAGCAAGGGCGAGTCCCCTCAAGCTGCAGCAGCACGTTGAACCGACGAGGGCGGTGCCTGCTCTGCGCGCCAAGTGGCGCGACGCACGGCGCCATAGGAGACGAGCATCCATCGCAACGACATCTCCACGCAGCCGCTGGTCGCCTGGGCCGGCAGCGGTCAGGCGCCGCCAACTGCCGAGCCGCCGACTCAGCGCCAGACCCTGGACGCTTGGGAGCGGTTCGTCACCGGCGAGCCGGTGCTGGCCACGGCCGTGTCCAAGTTCGTGCTCTCGTCGTGGCAGCGCAGCCAGCGCTGCGGCGTCGAGCCGCGTTCGCGGCTGGCCCCGGTGGTCGCGCGCGGCGATGCGCTGGAGCACTTGCGGCGTCGCAACCACGATCTGCTGTGGGCGGCGCAACGCCTGTTCGTGACGACCGCTCATCTGCTGGCAAATTCGGGCACGATCATGTTGCTGACCGACCCGAACGGCGTGGTGCTCGAGGTGGCGGGTGACATGCGTACCGCAGACGCGGCGCGCGACATCCATTTGTTCGAGGGCGGCAATTGGCACGAGGCCGCGGTCGGAACCAACGGCATCGGCACGGCGTTGGCGATGCGGCTGCCAGCGCAGGTGCACGGGGCCGAACACTTCTGCGAAGGCATCAAGCGCTGGACCTGCGCGGCCGCACCGGTGTTCATGCCGGGCACGGATCAGATCCTCGGCGTGGTCGATATTTCCGGGCCGCCCGAAACCTACCAAGTCAACAGCCTCGTGCTCGCCGTCGCTGCCGCGCGCCAGATCGAGGCGGTGCTCGCCGAGCGCGCAAACCGTGAGCACATCCATTTGCTCGAAGCCTGCCTGAAGTTCGGTGCGCCGGGCGATGCGCTCGCGATGTTGGCGCTCGACCGCAACGCGAAGCTGATCCACACCAGCGGCAACTTGCCCGGCACCGACCTGCGCCTGGGGGCGTTGCTGCCCGGGATCGAACCCGGACGACAGGTGGAAGAGTGGGCGCGTCGCCTGCCCGACGGGATGCGGCCCGAATGGTTGCATCCGGTGAGCGTCGACGGCGTCACCATCGGCGCGTTGCTGGTCGTGCCTAAACGCTCGCGTGGCGTGCCGGTCGACTCTCCGCTGGCCAGAGCGGCCGGTGCCTACCGCCCTGCAGGGAGTTCGAGCGCCGGATCCGAGATCGATCGGTCGCGCATCGGTTTCGGCAGCCTGATCGGCCACAGCCCGGCGTTGCTCAACGCCATCGACCGCGCCCGGCAGCTCAGCGTCCGGCGCGTTGCCGTGCTGATTCAAGGTGAGACCGGCGTCGGCAAGGAACTCTTCGCGCGGGCCATCCACGGTGACGAGGAGCGCAATGGTCCCTTCGTGATCTTCAACTGCGGCGCGACCACCAAGGAGTTGATCGGCAGCGAACTTTTCGGTCATGTGCGCGGTGCCTACACCGGGGCCACCAACGAAGGGCGCGCGGGTCGCTTCGAGTTGGCGCACGGCGGCACGCTGTGCCTGGACGAGATCGGCGAGCTGCCGCTGGAACTGCAGCCGGTGCTGCTGCGCGCCTTGGAAGAGGGCGTCGTCTACCGGCTGGGCGATGCCAAACCGCGGCGTGTCGACGTGCGCTTGCTGGCGATGACGAACCGTGATCTGCTCGGGGAAGTCGAGGCCGGGCGTTTTCGTCGCGACCTGTACCACCGCATTGGCGTCACGCGCATCCGCGTGCCGCCGCTGCGCGAGCGCAAATCAGACATCGAGCTGCTGATCGAGAACTTCAACCACGGCTTGGCACAACGCCATGGCGTCGCCCGCCGCAGCTTCGGCCCCGAAATGCTCGCGACGTTGTGCGCCTACGCCTGGCCCGGCAACGTGCGCGAGTTGCGCAACGTGATCGAAAGCCTGCTGCTGACCTCGAACGAGGACGAGGTGCGCAGCGACGAGCTGCCCGATGAAATGTTCGCGGCGGCGCGCGGGATCGATGCGGCCCTCGAGGCTGCGGCCCGGCCCGGCACCAGCCTAGAAGAGTCAGAGCGACTGGCCATCGTGCGTGCCGTGCAAAGCGTGCACGGCAACCTTGCGCAGGCAGCACGCGCGCTCGGTATTTCGCGCAGCACGCTGTACCGAAAGGTCGAGCGCTATCACTTGGAGAGCGTCTTACGCGTCGGTGACGACGTGAATCGTGCCGGTAGACCGCCGCAATGAAGGCGGCTGTTTCACCGAACAAGACGGTGCGGTCGAAATCTACCTGACGCCTCGGCGGCCTCGCGCCCCGGAGGCGCTGCCGTGTCGACCGATCTACACCGCGACGGGCGCCTTGATCGCAGGGTGGTGCGCGTAGTCGAGCACCTCGAAATCTTCGTACTCGTAGTCGAAGATCGACGCCGGCTTGCGCTTGATCGAAAGGGTGGGGTAGGCGTGTGGCGCGCGCGCGAGTTGCAGCGCGACCTGCTCGGCGTGGTTGCTGTAGATGTGGCAATCGCCGCCGGTCCAGATGAAGTCGCCGACCTGCAGATCGCATTGTTGCGCCAGCATGTGCGTGAGCAGTGCGTAGCTCGCGATGTTGAACGGCACGCCGAGAAAGATGTCGGCGCTGCGCTGGTACAGCTGGCAGCTCAGCCTGCCCTCCGCCACATAGAACTGGAAGAACGCGTGGCACGGCATCAGCGCCATCGCCGGCAGCTCGGCCACGTTCCAGGCGCTGACGATGATGCGGCGCGAGTCGGGGTTGGTCTTGAGCTGCTCGACGACCTGGGCGATCTGGTCGATGTGGCCGCCGCCCGGCGTCGGCCACGAGCGCCATTGCACGCCGTAGACCGGGCCGAGGTCGCCATCGGGCCGCGCCCATTCGTTCCAGATCGTCACGCCGCGTTCTTGCAGCCAGGTCGCGTTGCCGTCGCCGCGCAGGAACCAGAGCAGCTCGAGCACGATGGACTTCAGGTGCACCTTCTTCGTGGTGACAAGCGGAAAGCCCTCGTTCAGGTCGAAGCGCATCTGGTGGCCGAACA
>JANMWQ010000243.1:0-2597 GCA_031394085.1 Rhizobacter sp.
GGCCTTGATCGACCCGGCCGCCTGGTAGATGCGCTCGCCCTGCGTGAACGCGTGGTTGCGCATCGCGATGTCGTTGTCGTGGTCGTCGAAGTGCACGTTGGGCGCGGCGCTGCCCCACTTGTCTTTGACGTTCGGGTTCAGCGTGATGCGGTTGGTTTCGCGCGGCATGTCTTCACCGACCAGCCACATGCCGGCCATGTGGGTGTAGTTGTCCATGTACCAGCCGAACTCTTCACCCCAGCCGCCCGGGTTCAGGAACGCGGCCATGAACGGGATGCCGAGCGACAAGGTCTCGAGCTCGTAGCCACCCGCGAAACCGCGCTTCGTGTCGTGGCGCGCTTCGTCGCGCACGATGCCGGCCATCGTCGTGCCCTTGTACATGTGCACCGGGTTCTTGAACACGCCGTAGACCGAGCCGGTCATGTGGCGCATGTAGTTGCGCCCGACCTGGCCCGACGAGTTCGCCAGGCCGTCCTTGAACTTGTTCGAGGCCGACAGCAGCAAGAGCCGCGGCGTTTCGATCGAGTTGCCGGCAACGCAAACGATGCGCGCTTTCTGGCGCTGCTCTTTGCCGTCTTTGTCGAAGTAGACGACACCGGTCACCTTGCCGGCGTCGTTGTGCTCGATGCGCGAGACGTGGCTCTCGGCGCGCAGGTCCATGTTGCCGGTCTTCTCGGCCTTGGGCAGCTCGGTGTAGAGCGTGCTCCACTTCGCGCCGCTCTTGCAGCCCTGGAAACAAAAACCAAGCTGCATGCAACGGCCGCGGTCATCGCGCGGCTCGCTGTTGATCGCCATGTTGCCGGTGTGAACTTCTTTGTAGCCGAGCTTGGTCGCACCGGCGTACATCACCTTGAAGTTGTTGTTGCCGGGCAGGCCGGGAATGCCGTTGGTGCGCGTCACGCCCATTTTGTATTCGGCCTTGGCGTAGTACGGCTCGAGCTCACCGAGCGTGACGGGCCAGTCCATCAGGTTCGCGCCCTTGATCTCGCCATAAGTCGTGCGGGCCTTCATCTCGTGCGCCTGCAGGCGCAGCGAAGCGCCGGCCCAGTGCGTCGTGGTGCCGCCGACGGTCTTGCAGATCCAGGCCGGCAGGCCCGAGAAGTCTTTGGCGACGCGCCACGAGCCCGACGTGGTGCGCGGATCGAGCCAGGCGATCTGGCTGAACGACTTCCATTCGTCGTTGATGAAGCTGGCGTTCGATTGCATTGCGCCGGCTTCGAGCACCACCACCTTGATGCCCTTTTGCGCGAGCTCGTTGGCGAGCGTGCCGCCGCCCGCGCCCGAACCGATGATGACGACGACACCGTCGTCGGAGGGGTCGAATTTAGCCATGTGTGTCTCCGGTTTTCTTGATTGCGACAGCTCAGCCGAAGTACGGTTTCGGGCTCGCCGCGGCCGATGGCGCGGGCAGCCACTTCAGGTCTTGAAAGCCGCGCGTGATGTAGCCGCCCTTCTCCCACGACGAACCCGGGTAGCCGAAGGTCGCGAAGGCCATGTCGTTGTCGTAGAGCGAAGTGATGCACTGACCGCGCACCGTCGCGAAGAAGGGCTGGCCTTCGATCGCCTTGACGATCTGCAGCCGCTTCTTGTCGCTCGCCGCCGCGAAGTTGCCGCCTGCCGCTTTGTTCAGCGCCGCCACGCCGTCGCGCAGCTGCGTCGCCGCGGCCGGGTCACCGCTCGCTTTGGCGTCGAGGTCTTTGGCGAGCAGTGCGTACACCGCATCGGAGAGTTTCTTGTGCGGATAGAGCGTGCGCCCCATCTTCATCAGCGTTTCGCCCTCGGCCTTGGTGAGCGTCTTCAACTCGACCGCCCACACCGGCGAGGGCGCCAGCGCCGCGAGCACGCTGCCTGCGGCGATCGTGCCCATCAGAATGCCCGATCCTTTGAGGAACTCGCGGCGTGCGAGTGGCAGATCGAGCTTGGGCACCTGGCCCGAATCCTCATCGCCGCACGAACCTTGCAATGCGGCAGCGTCAGCTATCGGTATCACGCGCATGTGTTCACCTTTGAAGTTGTCTCGACTTCGGCCGGCTCTTGCGGCACGGCTCGCAACGAAGTTTGCATCGCTGCCGTGCGCGCAGGTGATACGCGGCTATTCACATCGCCGGTGATTACCCCAATGGTCGATTCGCCGCGCGCGCACGGACGCGAAGCTCAGTTCACCGTCAGCGCGAGTTGCACGCGGGGCGTCCAGGCGGCGTCGTCTTCACCGGCGGCGCGAATCTTCGGCGCGGCCAGGAACAGCCGGTCGCTTGTCAGCCCCTTGGCCAGCAGCGCATCGCGCACCGCGATGCCGCGCTGCAGCGCGAGTTCGCGCATCGCCTCTTCGGTGACGGGTGCGCGCGCCTTCAGCAAGGCTTCCATTTCGGGGCCGGGAACGTCTTTGGCGAAGCCGATCGGGTTGCGTGGTTTGTCGGGCAGGTCGGTGTCTTTGTAGACCTGCTTGAGCAAACGCGCACGCTCATCGGGGCTCAGCGTGACGGGTGCGCTCGCCGGCGTGGCGGGGCCACCGGCGCGCAGTGCGTCGCGGCGCTGCTCGGCGACGAGCCGCGCGTCGAGCGCCGCGCTTTGGAACGCCTCGCGCTCCGACGCTGGGG
>JANMWQ010000262.1:0-3800 GCA_031394085.1 Rhizobacter sp.
CGCGCGTGCAGCGAGTTCGCTACAAAGCAATTGCTTGCTTGGCAAGCCGAGCGTATCAAGACGCAAGGATCGCCGCAACGCGCAAACGCGAGTCGGCGGTCTTGGAGACAACCGGGGTGCAGGCTCTTCAGATCGTCATCAGCGGCGTTGCGCAGGGCTGCATCTACGGCCTGATCGCGCTCGGCGTGGTGCTGATCTACAAGGCGACCGAAACGGTGAGCTTCGCGCAGGGCGAGTTGATGATGCTCGGCGCCTTCATCGGCCTGATCGTGATGACCTCGTTCGGCTTCCCGTTCTGGCTCGCGTTCGCGGCCGCGGTGCTGGCGATGGGCGCATTCGGCAGCGTGCTCGAGCGCCTCGTGATCCGACCGATCCTCGGTCAGCCGGCGTTCTCGATCGTGATGCTGACGATCGGCATCGGCTATGTGGCGCGCGGTGCGATCACGATGGTGCCGGCGATCGGCACCGAGACGCACACGCTGCCGGTCCCGTACAAAGACCAGGTCTGGAACCTCGGCACGCTGGTGCTCAACGTCGAGCAGATGGTGATCATCGCGGCGACCGTGGTCCTCAGCGGCGTGCTCTACGCGGTCTTCAAATACAGCAAGGTCGGCGTGGCGATGCAGGCGGCCTCGCAGAACCAGATCGCGGCCTACTACATGGGCATCCCGGTCAAACGGTTGAACGGGCTGGTCTGGGGTTTGGCCGCTGCGGTTGCCGCGATCGCTGGTTTGCTGCTCGCACCGATCACGTTCGTGCACGCGAACATGGGTTTCATCGGCTTGAAGGCGATGCCGGCGGCGGTGGTCGGCGGCTTCGGCAGCCTGCCCGGCGCGCTGGTCGGCGGATTGATCATCGGGATCGTCGAGTCGTTGTCGGGGTTCTACTTGCCCGAAGGCTTCAAGGACATCGCGGCGTATGGGGTCGTGTTGATCATGCTGGTCGTCAAGCCGAACGGGTTGTTCGGTGAGAAATTGCGGAAGAAGGTTTGACCTCATGACCTGCTCTTCTCGGTATGACTCCCTCTCCCTCTGGGAGAGGGTTGGGGTGAGGGCGCAGGCGCATGAGTCGCTACCGTGCCCGCCGCAGCCCCTCACCCCAACCCACACCCCAAAGGGGCGAGGGAGCAGGGCGGAGCGCCGCTGCTTCCGCAAAGGCGCGTTCGGGCTGGGTGTGGCGCTTCGTGGGAGGCGTCGAGGAGCGCAGGGCGTGTGGCCGCGCGCGCAGCGCGCTTCGTCATCTGACTCGTCGCGTTTGTTTGAGCAGAGAGAGCGCAGCGAACGCCGCGAGTTCAGCGACGGGCCACGCGACCGATGCAGTTCGCTCGGACGAGAAACAGTCCCTGCGGACTGTTTTTCGCCTAGCGGACGCCTTGGCGCTTGCAAGCGCCAAGGCCAGAGCAGTCGTCGCGCAGCGGCGACCGCCGAGGCGAAGCGACGCGCCCAGCCCGAACGCGCCTTTGCCGCCGCCAAGTTCGCGCACAAATTCGTGCACAAGCAACTTCAGACCGCCTGACATGGCCCGCATCGACCTCGACCTCGCCCACGCCTACAAGGCGAACCCGCAGCGCGACGAAGACTACGCGCTGCTGCCGTTGAAGATGACCTTCGACGACGGCGGCGCCTATGCGCTGCTCGGGCCCTCCGGCTGCGGCAAGACGACGCTGCTGAACATCATCTCGGGGCTCGTGAAGCCGTCGCAGGGTGGCGTGAAGTTCGACGGCGTCGAGGTGAAGGACAAGACGCCGCAGCAGCGCAACATCGCGCAGGTGTTCCAGTTCCCGGTCATCTACGACACGATGACGGTGGCCGAAAACCTTGCCTTTCCGTTGCGCAACCGCGGCGCGAGCGCCGAGAAGATCAAGCAGCGCGTCGGCCGCATCGCCGAGATGCTCGAGATGAGCGGCCAGCTCAACATGCGCGCCGCCGGCCTCGCCGCCGATGCAAAGCAAAAAATCTCGCTCGGCCGCGGCCTGGTGCGCGAAGACGTGAGCGCAGTGCTGTTCGACGAGCCGCTGACGGTGATCGATCCGCACCTCAAATGGCAACTGCGGCGCAAGCTCAAGCAGATTCACCACGAGCTGAAACTCACGTTGGTCTACGTGACGCACGACCAGGTCGAGGCGCTGACATTCGCCGACCAGGTCGTCGTGATGACGCGCGGGCGCGCGGTGCAGGTCGGCAGCGCCTCGGACCTGTTCGAACGGCCGCAGCACACCTTCGTCGGTCACTTCATCGGCTCGCCAGGCATGAACTTTTTGCCGGCCGCGCTGTTTTCCGCTTCTCTTGCGAAAGACATGCCCGCGGGCGCGACCACGCTCGGCGTGCGGCCCGAGTACGTGACGCTCGCCGGGCGCGGGGCGGCAGGTACGCTGCCAGCCGTCATCACGCGGGCGCAGGACATCGGCACCTACTGGCTCGTCACCGCCACCGTCGCCGGCAGCGATGCGCCGGTGCGTGCACGGCTGAGCCCGCAGGCGGCGATCCCGAAGGTCGGCGACGCGGTGTCGCTCGGGCTGCTCGGCTCGCACACCTGCTTCTACCGCGACGACCTGTTGATTGCCCAGGAGACCGCACGATGAAACCCGTCAACCAAAAGGCCTGGTTCCTGATCTTGCCGGTCATTCTGTGCGTCGCGTTCTCCGCGATCCTGCCGCTGATGACGGTCGTGAACTACTCGGTGCAAGACATCATCTCGCCCGAGCGCCGCGTGTTCGTCGGCACCGAGTGGTTCAAGTCGGTGATGCGCGACGACGACCTGCACGGCGCGCTGCTGCGCCAGATCACGTTCTCGCTGTCGGTGCTGCTTGTCGAGATTCCGCTGGGCATCGCGCTGGCACTGTCGATGCCAGCGAAGGGCTGGAAGTCATCTGCGGTGCTGGTGCTGGTCGCGATCTCGCTGCTGATCCCGTGGAACGTGGTCGGCACGATCTGGCAGATCTACGGCCGCACCGACATCGGCCTGATGGGCGCGGCATTCACCAAGCTCGGCATCGACTACAACTACACCGGCAACGCGACCGATGCCTGGCTCACCGTGCTGCTGATGGACGTGTGGCACTGGACGCCGCTGGTCGCGCTGCTCTGCTTCGCCGGGCTGCGCGCTATTCCCGATGCCTACTACCAGGCCGCGAGCATCGACGGGGCATCGAAGCTCGCGGTATTCCGATTCATCCAGCTGCCCAAGCTCAGAGGCGTGCTGATGATCGCGGTGCTGCTGCGCTTCATGGACAGCTTCATGATCTACACCGAGCCGTTCGTGCTGACCGGCGGCGGGCCGGGCAATGCGACGACCTTCCTCTCGCAATACCTGACGCAGAAGGCAGTCGGCCAATTCGACCTCGGGCCCGCCGCGGCCTTCTCGCTGATCTACTTTTTGATCATCCTGCTGCTGTGCTTCATCCTCTACAACTGGATGCAGCGCGTAGGCACTGCCGACAAATCGGAGAGCAGTCATGGATGAGCGCCGATTCAAGAAACGCACGCTGTTCCTGATCGCGTACCTGGTGTTCGCGATCCTGCCGGTGTACTGGATGATCAACATGTCGTTCAAGACGAACGAAGAGATCCTGTCCACGTTCAGCATGTGGCCGCAGCATTTCACCTGGGCCCACTACAAGACCATCTTCACCGATGAATCGTGGTACTCGGGCTACATCAATTCGATGATCTACGTGGCCATCAACACGGTGATCTCGCTGCTGGTGGCGCTGCCCGCGGCCTACGCGTTCTCGCGCTACTCGTTCCTCGGCGACAAGCACGTGTTCTTCTGGCTGCTGACCAACCGCATGACGCCGCCGG
>JANMWQ010000278.1:0-1578 GCA_031394085.1 Rhizobacter sp.
AGGTCTTGGCGCGCATCGCCGGGCAGGTCGAGCGCGCGTTGCCCAAGCTGCACCATGCGGTCGGTGTTGCTGACCGTGCCGCTCTTCTCGGGCCAGGCGCTGGCGGGCAGCACCACATCGGCGAGCCAAGCAGTTTCGGTCATGAAGATGTCTTGCACCACGAGGTGTTCGAGCGAGGCCAGCGCGTGCCGCGCGTGGTTCAGGTCGGGGTCGCTCATCGCCGGGTTCTCACCCATGATGTACATGCCGCGCACCTTGTGCGGATCGCTGTCGTCGCTGAGCGCCTTGTGCATGATTTCGACCACCGTGTAGCCCGGCGTCGCGTCGAGCTTGGTGTGCCAAAAATCTTCGAACCACGCGTGCACATCGGGGTTGTCGACGGGCTGGTAGTTCGGGAACATCATCGGGATCAAGCCCGCATCGCTCGCGCCCTGCACGTTGTTCTGGCCACGCAGCGGGTGCAGGCCGGAGCCGGGTTTGCCGATCTGGCCGGTGACGCTGACGAGCGCGATCAGGCAGCGCGCGTTGTCGGTGCCGTGCACGTGCTGGCTGATGCCCATGCCCCAAAGAATCATCGCGCTCTTCGCTTTCGCGAACGCACGCGCGACCTCGCGCAGCGTCTCGGCCGGGATGCCGCAGATCGGCGCCATCGCCTCGGGGCTGTAGCCGCGCACGTTCTCGCGCAAGGCCTCGAAGTTGTCGACGCGATCGCGCACGAAGTCGACATCGGTCAGGCCTTCTTCGATCACGGTGTGGATCAGCGCGTTGAGCATCGCCACATCGGTGTCGGCGTTGAACTGCAACGTGCGCCAGGCGTGGCGCGAGAGGTCGGTGCGGCGCGGGTCGGCAAGCACGATCTTGGCGCCGCGCTGGGCCGCGTTTTTCATCCAGGTGGCGGCCACAGGATGGTTCGCGGTCGGGTTCGAGCCGATGATGAAAATCAGTTCGGCATGCTCGACATCGTTCACCGGGTTGCTGACCGCGCCCGAGCCCACGCCTTCTAGCAGCGCGGCCACGCTCGACGCATGGCACAGCCGCGTGCAGTGGTCGACGTTGTTGCTGCCGAAGCCGGTGCGCACGAGTTTCTGGAACAGGTAAGCCTCTTCGTTGCTGCCCTTCGCACTGCCGAAGCCGGCCAGCGACTTTGGGCCGAATGTGTCGCGCAGGCCGCTCAACGCGCTGCCCGACAAGCCCAGCGCCTCTTCCCACGTCGCTTCACGAAACACCGCCGACCAGTCGGCCGGGTTCGGTTCGTCGTGTTGGTTCTTGGGCACGCCAGCTCTGCGGATCAGCGGTTGGGTGAGGCGCTGCGGGTGGCTCGCGTAGTCGAAGCCGAAGCGGCCCTTCACGCACAGCCGACTGTGGTTGGCCGGGCCGTCTCGGCCGTCGACGCTGATGATTTTGTTGTCGCGCACGTTGTAGGTCAGCAGGCAGCCGACGCCGCAGAACGGGCACACCGAGTCGACTCGTCTGTCGACGACTTGCGTGCCGACCGAGGTTTTCGGCATCAACGCGCCGGTCGGGCAGGCCTGCACGCACTCGCCGCAGGCCACGCAGGTGCTGTCGCCCATCGGGTCG
>JANMWQ010000300.1:0-5838 GCA_031394085.1 Rhizobacter sp.
ATCCTGCAGGCGCGGCCCGAAACCGTGAAGAGCCAGCAGGTAGGCAAGGTCGAGCAGCGCTACAAGTTGAAGGGCAGCGGCACCGTGCTGGTCGAGGGCCGCGCGATCGGCCAGAAGATCGGTACGGGCCCGGTGCGCATCGTGCACAGCATCGCCGACATGGACCAGGTGCAGGCCGGCGACGTGCTGGTCACCGACATGACCGACCCGAACTGGGAGCCGGTGATGAAGCGCGCTGCGGCCATCGTCACGAACCGCGGCGGCCGCACCTGCCACGCCGCAATCATCGCGCGCGAGCTCGGCATTCCGGCGGTGGTCGGCTGCGGCGACGCCACCGAAGTGCTGAAAGAGGGCGCGCTCGTCACCGTGGCCTGCTCCGAAGGCGACACGGGCTACATCTACGACGGCCTGCTCGAGACCGAGGTCACCGACGTGCAGCGCGGCGCGCTGCCCGATTGCCCGGTGAAGATCATGATGAACGTCGGCAACCCGCAGCTCGCGTTCGACTTCGCGCAGATGCCCAACAGCGGCGTCGGCTTGGCACGGCTCGAGTTCATCATCAACAACAACATCGGCGTGCACCCGAAGGCGATCCTCGACTACCCGAACATCGACAGCGACCTGAAAAAAGCGGTCGAAAGCGTGGCCCGCGGCCATGCTTCACCGCGCGCGTTCTATGTCGACAAGCTGGTCGAAGGCATCGCGACGATCGCCGCGGCTTTCTGGCCGAAGCCGGTGATCGTTCGACTCAGCGACTTCAAGAGCAACGAGTACCGCAAGCTGATCGGCGGCTCGCGCTACGAGCCTGAAGAAGAAAACCCGATGCTGGGCTTTCGCGGTGCGTCGCGCTATGTGAGCGAAGCGTTCGGCGAGGCCTTCGCGATGGAATGCGAGGCGTTGAAGCACGTGCGTGTCGAGATGGGTTTGACCAACGTCGAGATCATGGTGCCGTTCGTGCGCACGCTGGCGCAGGCCGAGGCGGTCGTCGGCATGCTGGCCGATCGTGGGCTGAAGCGCGCGTCGCAAGGCGGCACCGATGGCTTGCGCGTGATCATGATGTGCGAGGTGCCGAGCAACGCGATTCTGGCCGAGCAGTTCCTCGAGCATTTCGATGGCATGTCGATCGGCTCGAACGACCTGACGCAACTCACGCTCGGCCTCGACCGCGACTCGGGCATGGAACTGCTCGCGAAAGACTTCGACGAGCGCGACCCGGCCGTGAAGGCGCTGATCTCGAAGGCGATTGCCGCGTGCCTGGCGGCCGGCAAGTACGTCGGCATCTGCGGGCAAGGCCCGAGCGATCATCCGGACTTCGCCGACTGGCTGGCCGCCGAAGGCATCCTTTCGATCTCGCTGAACCCGGACTCCGTCGTCGAGACCTGGCGGCGTCTGGCGACGCGCTGAGCGCGTCGCTGCGTGGACCTTCGCGCTGATTCCCGCGTCAGAGCGAGAGCGTCATGTGGTCCTTGGCGTGGTACACGCCATCGACGCAGATGGCGCGTTCGAGCCGGCCAAAACGCGTGAAGCCGGCGCGCTCGTAGAGGTGAACCGCGGACGCATTGCCGGCCGTCACCGTGAGCGTCAGCATCACGAGGCCGCGCGCGGCGTGCGCTTCAGCGATGCACGCTTCGACCAGCACGCGGCCGATGCCCAGGCCTTGAATGTCGGTGCGCACCATCATCCCGATCACGTGGCCAATGTGCGTTACTTTCGGGCGCGGATCGCGCTCGCAGCTGACGGCGCCGACGAGGCAACCGGCTTGCCACGCGCCGAGCGTGAACTCGCCGCCCTCGGGCCGGTCGAGGCCGAGGCGCGACAAATAACTCTCATGTGAGCGTTCGGGTGCAGCATCGGACGTGAACGCTTCGGGGTGCGCGGACAGCACCGCATCGCGCAAGTCCTTGTAGGCCGGTAGATCGGCCGGCACGAGGCGGCGAATCGACACCGGCGCCGTCAACCGCCAATGTAATGCATCTCGACGCGCCGCTCGCCGCTGGGTGCGGTGGCCGCATTCGCGCGCAGCTCCGAGTAGCGGTCGTCGCGACCTTGCCAGATCAGGCCGATCGCGCCGGCAATTTGCGCGTCGGTGTACTCGCCGCGCAGCAACGCACGCAGATCGTGGCCGTGGCTCGCGAATAGGCACAGAAACAGCTTGCCTTCGGTCGACAACCGCGCGCGATTGCAATCGTGGCAAAACGCTTTCGTCACGCTGGAGATCACGCCGATCTCGCCGTCGCCGTCGGCGTAGCGCCAACGCTCGGCCGTCTCGCCGAGCACGTTCGGTGCGATCGCCTGCAACGGCAATGCAGCGTGGATGCGCTCGACAACCTGCGCCGAGGGCAGCACCTCGTCCATGCGCCAGCCATTGGTCGCCCCCACGTCCATGTACTCGATGAAGCGCAGCACCGCGCCGCTGCCCTTGAAGTGACGCGCCATCGGCAGGATCTGGTCGTCGTTGGTGCCGCGCTTGACGACCATGTTGACCTTGATCGGGCCGAGACCGACGCGCTGCGCTTCAGCGATGCCGGCGAGTACCTCGTCGACCGGAAAGTCGGCGTCGTTCATGCGGCGAAAGACCGCGTCGTCGAGCGCATCGAGGCTGACCGTCACGCGTTGCAGCCCGGCGTCTTTCAGCGCCTGCGCTTTGCGCGCGAGCACCGAACCGTTGGTGGTCAACGTGATGTCGAGCGGCGCACCGTCGGGTGTGCGCAGGGCGCTGAGCATGCCGACCAGCACCTCGAGGTGCTTGCGCAGCAGCGGCTCGCCGCCGGTCAACCGGATCTTGCGCACGCCATGCGCGACGAAGAGCTTCGCGGTGCGCGTGATTTCCTCGAAGCTCAGCAACGACGAATGCGGCAAGAACGCGTACTGCTTGTCGAACACCTCTTTCGGCATGCAGTAGCTGCAGCGGAAGTTGCAGCGGTCGGTGACCGAGATGCGCAAGTCGCGCAGCGGCCGGCCGAGCGTGTCGCCGAGCAGGCCGGTCGGTGCGGTCGCAATCAGCGGTACACGCGGCACGCTGGCGGCGTAACGGTGATCGGCGAGAGGGATGACTTTTTCGGCCATGCCGGATTGTGCCTGCGCGGGCAGGGGCACGACGCTGTCGGGTCGGCCAGCGCGCCGGGGCTTCAGCGCAGGGTGACGGCCGGTGCCACGGTCTGCGTCATCGAGGGCGCGGGCAAGTGCAGGGTGGCGGCTGCCTGCTCCATCGCCGGCTCGGCGCGGCGTGCGCCGGTGAAGCGCTTGGCCCAATAGACGATGCGCATGTCCTCGACCCGCACTTCGCCGCCCGGCTTGGGCGAATGCACGAACTTGCCGTCGCCGATGTAGATCCCGACATGCGAGAAGGTGCGGCGCAGCGTGTTGAAGAACACCAGGTCACCGGGCCGCAATTCGTCTTTCTTGACCTTGACCAAGCCGGCCGCCTTGGCCTGCTCGTCGGCGCGGCGCGGTAGCACCAGGCCGAGGCTCGTCTCGAAGACCTGGCGCGTGAAGCCGCTGCAATCGAAGCCGGTGACGGCGTCGTTGCCGCCGCGCTTGTAACGCACACCGAGGAAGTTCATCGCCGTCACGACCATGTCGGAAGCCGTGTCGCGCACTTGGCTGACGAAGCCAGTTTCGGATGACGTGGCCAAGGCGGCGGCGTTTGGCGGTGTCGGCGCGACGTCGTCCGGCGACGCCAGCGCGGCGGAGGCCAACCCGACCAGCACCCAGCAGATTGCAGTGCGTTGCGCAAGACGCCCGAACAGGGGGGATAAATTCAGCATTGCGCGCAGGATACGGACGCGCACCGGTGTAGTCAACCGCAGAAACGTGTTGTAAGACAATGACTTGCAGAGTTTTTGTGATGTGAAAGAGGGTGTCGGCCCGCGTTGCTCGGCGGCGTTGGCTAAATGTCAGCTGTGTGCGCTATCGTGCCGACAACTTCACTGGAGCGACGATGTTCAAGGCAATCCTGCTGGAAAAACCCGAATCCGGGTTCAAGGCGTCGATCCATTCCGTCGACGAAGCCGGTTTGCCGTCAGGCGACGTGCTGCTTCAGGTAGAACACTCGACCCTCAACTACAAAGACGGCCTGGCGATCACGAACAAGAGCCCGGTCGTTCGGGCCTGGCCGATGGTGGCCGGCATCGACGGCGCCGGCACGGTGATCGAGAGCAGTCACGCGGCTTGGAAGGTCGGCGACAAGTTCATCCACAACGGTTGGGGCGTCGGCGAAACGCGCTGGGGCTGCCTTGCCGAGCGCGCGCGGTCGATGGGCGACTGGCTCGTGCCCTTGCCCACAGCGTTCTCGACCGAGCAGGCGATGGCGATCGGTACGGCCGGCTACACCGCCATGTTGTGCGTGATGGCGCTCGAGCGGCACGGCGTGAAGCCCGGCGATGGCGAGGTGCTCGTGACGGGCGCGACCGGCGGTGTCGGCAGTGTCGCGATCGCGGTGCTGGGCAAGCTTGGTTACCGCATCACCGCAGCAACCGGCAAGCTGGGTGAGGCCGACTACCTGCGCGCGCTCGGCGCCGCGAATGTCATCGATCGTGCCGAACTGAGCGCGGCTGGCAAGCCGTTGCAAAAAGAGCGCTGGGCGGCTGTCGTCGACGCGGTCGGCAGCCACACGCTCGTCAATGCGCTGGCGCAAACCCGCTACGGCGGTGTCGTCGCCGCTTGCGGGCTGGCGCAGGGCTTGGACCTGCCGGCGACCGTGATGCCGTTCATTCTGCGCGGCGTGACGCTGGCGGGTGTCGACAGCGTGATGGCGCCGATCGCGGCGCGGCGTGAAGCCTGGGCCAGACTCGCGGTCGACCTCGATGCGGCCAAGCTCGCCGCGATCACCGAGGTCGTGCCGTTGGACGATGCGATCGAGAAGGCGCACGACTTGATGCAGGGCAAGGTGCGCGGGCGGATCGTCGTCAGGATATGAGTTTTCGGTCGACTGGAGCCTCGATGACACGCTATGCCGATTTCCACCGCCGCTCGCTCGAAGACCGCGATGCGTTCTGGGCCGAGCAGGCGCAGCTGATCGACTGGCACCGGCCGTTCGACCGCGTCTGCGACTACGACAACCCGCCGTTCGCGAAATGGTTCGTCGGCGGCCAGACCAATTTGTGCCACAACGCGGTCGATCGCCACCTCGCGCAGCGTGCCGACCAGAACGCGCTGATCTGGGTCTCGACCGAGACCGATGAAGAGACCGTCTACAGCTACCGCGAGCTACATGCCGAGGTGCAGCGCATGGCAGCCATCCTGCTCGCGCTCGGCGTCAAGCAGGGCGACCGCGTGCTGATTTACCTGCCGATGATCGCGCCCGCCGCCTTCGCGATGCTCGCCTGCGCGCGCATCGGCGCGATCCACTCGGTCGTGTTCGGCGGCTTCGCGAGCGGCAGCCTCGCGAGCCGGATCGACGATGCGCAGCCCACCGTGATCGTCAGCGCCGACGCCGGCAGCCGCTCGGGCAAGGTGATCGCGTACAAGCCCTTGCTCGACGAGGCGATCCGGCTGTCGACGCACAAGCCGACCAAGGTGCTGCTGGTCGACCGCGGCCTCGCGCCGATGGAGCGCGTGGCCGGCCGCGACGAAGACTACGCCGCGCTGCGCGAGCAGCACCGCGAGGCGACCGTGCCCTGCGTGTGGCTCGACGCGACGGCACCGAGCTACACGCTCTACACCAGCGGCACCACCGGCAAGCCCAAGGGCGTGCAGCGCGACACCGGCGGCTACGCGGTCGCGCTCGCGGCGAGCATGAAGCACATCTTCCGTACCGATGCGGGCGACACGTATTTCTGCACCAGCGACATCGGCTGGGTCGTCGGCCACAGCTACATCGTCTACGGACCGCTGATC
>JANMWQ010000438.1:0-2266 GCA_031394085.1 Rhizobacter sp.
ATTTGCGCCATTGCCTGCGTGCAGAACCAGTACAACCTGGCGCATCGCGAGGACGATGCACTGGTCGAACAACTGGCCCGCGACGGCATCGCCTACGTGCCGTTCTTCCCGCTCGGCGGCTTCACGCCGCTGCAGTCGACCGCACTCTCGGAGGTGGCTGTGCAACTCGATGCGACCCCCATGCAGGTGGCGCTCGCGTGGTTGCTGCAGCGCTCGCCGAACCTGTTGCTCATCCCCGGCACCTCGTCGGTCGAGCACCTGCACCAGAACCTGGCAGCGGCCGAACTGCGGCTGCCCGCCGAGGCAGTCGCGCGGTTGGACGTGATGGCGGCGAGTGCAGCGACGCACCGCGGTTGAGCTTCGATGGCGGCTTTGTTTGTCACTGACCCCACGGATCGAATTCTTCCGGCCACATGGCCGCCGCGTCCGGCGTGCTTTCGACGAACCCCGGCGACGCCCACGGCATGGCTGAGTCTCGGAGAGCGCCGAGCGGAAGAGGGCGGCGTCTTTCGCCAGCGCCGCCTACCGTCCAGCGCCGGGTCGGGCTTTCGTGGATCTGGCGTCTCGCGGCCGCTCGGTGCCCGGGCGCGTTAGATTCCGGGATGCGCAACACGCCTCACTGGACTCTCGGTGCCAAGCTCTCGCTGGTCGCGGCGCCGTTTCTCCTGCTGGCGATCTGCTCGATCGCGGTGTTGGTCTGGATGTCGTTGCAGCTCGAGGGTGGCGCGGCCTCGGTGAACGAGGCCGGTCGCATGCGCATGCAGGCCTACCGCATGACGCTGGCACTGTCCACGGGCGACGCGCAGGCGCTGCCGAAGCAGGTGGCCGAGTTCGAGCGCAGCCTGACGTTGCTGCGAAACGGGGATCCCGAACGACCGCTCTTCGTGCCTTGGGACGACCTGGTTCGGCAACGTTTTGCAACGGTCGAACAAGACTGGGCCTGGTTTCGCAATCGGTTCGCAGACTCGACACTGGCGCCGACCGTCACCGGGGTCGATACCGCCGCATTCGTGTCGCACATCGACGGCCTGCTGGAAGGCATCGAAGCCCACCACTCGCGCTGGACATCGTGGATGCACCTGCTGCAGCTCGCGTTGATGGCGCTGGCCGTGGTGGGCGCGACGGTGCTGCTGTACACGGGCTATCTTTTCGTCCTGGAACCGGTGGGTTTGCTCAAGCAGGCGATCCGTCGCATCCAGGCCGGCGAGCTCGGTGCGCGGGTCGATTGCGCCACGACCGACGAGTTCGGAACGCTTGGCGCCGGGTTCAACGACATGGCCGAGCAGCTGCAGTCGATGTACCGCAACCTCGAAGCGCGCGTCCAGGAGAAAACCGCGCAGCTGGAGGAAAAGCACGAGCGACTGGAGAGCCTGCTGGAGGTCACGAACCTGGTCACCAAGGCCGTCTCGCTCAACGAACTGGCCGCCGGCTTCACGAAACAGATCGTTCGAATCGCTCGGGCCGACGGCGTGGCGTTGCGCTGGTCGGACGAAGCCAACCGCAACTACCTGATGCTCGCATCTCACGGCTTGCCGCAGGCCATGATCGATGCGGAGCATTGCCTGATCGCGGGCGACTGCCATTGCGGTTCGCCGCAGGCGCCGCCGGGGGCGCGCGTGATACCGATTCGCACGATGCAGCCCGAGCGCATGAGGCATTGCGCCAAGGCCGGATTCGAGACCGTGGTGTCGATTCCGATTCGCCTGCACGATCGCCTGATGGGTGAGGTCGACCTGTTCTTCCATGCCCGGATCGACGTCTCCGATGTCGAGCGCGCGCTGCTCGAGGCGCTGACGGTTCAACTGGCCGGCGCGATGGAGAACTTGCGTCTGAATGCGCTGGGTCTCGAAGCCGCGGTGTCTCAGGAGCGCAGTTTCCTGGCGCGCGAGCTGCACGATTCGATCGCCCAGTCGCTCGCGTTCCTGAAGATTCAGGTTCAGCTCATGCGGGACGCCATCGCCAACGGTGACCCCCGGCAGGTGCAGCATGTGCTGGGCGAGATCGACCTGGGTGTGCGCGAGAGCTACGGCGACGTGCGCGAGTTGCTGATGCACTTCCGCACCCGAGCCAATGCCGAGGACATCGAGCCCGCGCTGATGACCACGCTGCGCAAGTTCGAGCACCAGACCGGCTTGAAGACCACGCTGACGATGCAGGGAGACGGGATGCCGCTGGCCCCGGACATGCAGATCCAGGTGCTGCACATCGTCCAGGAAGCGCTGTCCAACGTGCGCAAGCATGCGCGCGCCGGCCACGTGTGGCTGGA
>JANMWQ010000499.1:0-1645 GCA_031394085.1 Rhizobacter sp.
GGCCGAGTGGGCGCAACAGGCGAGCGAGGTGCTCGACGAGGTTGCCGACTTCGATCTGTCTCGCGTGGTGGTCAATGGCAGCCTGTCGGTCGACGGATGGTTGGGTTTGAGCCCGGCGCGGCGCAGCAACGCGTTGCGGGCATGGATCAAGCGGTGCGGCGGAGTCAGCGCATCCGCGAGTCTCATCACGCGGCTGCGTGAAGAGCTGCCGACCGCCCGCACCGCGAGCTGGTCGCTGGGTCACGCCGAGTTGCGCCTCTACCGTGGCCAGTTGCGCTGCACGCCCGCGGTTGCTGCGGTCACGAACCAGGCCGATGCCGCGCGCGAAACCGGCCTCAGCGTGCTTCGCGCCGGACAGCATCGTTTGCCCGGCTGGGCCGGCGTGCTGGTGGCCGAGCGCGTGCGCGAAGGCGGCGTTCCGCTGGCCTGGCTCGCCCGGCTCGACCTGCGACCACGCGTCGGCGGCGAGCAATTTCAGGCCGGTCTCAACCGCCCACCGCGCAGCCTGAAAAAGCAGTACCAGGACGCCGGCGTGCCGATCTGGGATCGCAACGGCCCGCTGGTCTACAGCGGCGGCCAGCTCGTGTTCGTGCCCGGCCTCGGGTTGGATGCGCGTGTGATCGGCCTGCCGGGCCAGCCGCTGGTCGCCCTGCGCTGGGTACCGCTCGCCGACAGCGCCTGACGACGGGCCCCCAAACCGCGGAAGTTAGAATCGCCCGCTCGTCTCCGGACGAGTCTTCGTTGACACCCGTGACCTGAATCACTCTCCCCATGGCTCTCACAGTCCACAAGTACGGCGGCACCTCGATGGGTTCGCCAGAGCGCATTCGCAATGTTGCCAAGCGCGTCGCCAAATGGGCCCGCGCCGGCCACCAGATGGTCGTCGTGCCGTCGGCGATGAGCGGCGAAACCAATCGCCTGCTCGGCCTCGCCAAAGAACTCTCGCCTGAGCACACCACGCCCGAGTTGCTGCGCGAACTCGACATGATCGCCTCGACCGGCGAGCAGGTGTCTTCGGGGCTCCTCGCCATCGCGCTGCAGGCCGAAGGCATGCAGGCGGTCAGCTACGCCGGTTGGCAGGTCAGCATCGCGACCGATTCGTCGTTCACCAAGGCGCGCATCGAAAGCATCGACGACGCGCGCGTGCGCGCCGACTTGGCCGCCGGCAAGGTCGTCGTGATCACCGGCTTTCAGGGCGTCGACCCGGACGGCAACATCACGACCCTCGGCCGCGGCGGCTCCGACACTTCGGCCGTCGCCGTGGCGGCGGCGTTGAAGGCCGACGAGTGCCTGATCTACACCGACGTCGACGGCGTCTACACGACCGACCCGCGCATCGTCGCCGAGGCGCGGCGCCTGAAGACCATCAGCTTCGAAGAGATGCTCGAAATGGCGAGCCTCGGCTCCAAAGTGCTGCAAATACGTTCGGTCGAATTCGCCGGCAAGTACCGCGTGCCGTTGCGCGTGCTGAGCAGCTTCACGCCGTGGGACATTCCGATCGACGAAGAAGCCAGGTCGGGCACCTTGATCACCTTTGAGGAAGACGAAAAAATGGAACAAGCCGTTGTCTCGGGCATCGCCTTCAACCGCGACGAAGCCAAGATCAGCCTGCTGGGCGTGACCGACAAGCCCGGCATCGCGTTCA
>JANMWQ010000504.1:0-1980 GCA_031394085.1 Rhizobacter sp.
CGTGTTGCTCGCGATGGCCGAGCGGATCAGCGCCTCGGCGGCGGCGAGCATCGCGGCCGTGATCGACACGCAAGAGCTCGTCGCCGAGCGCCACGGCATCGGCACGCGCAGCGCGAGCCGCATCGGCGTGGTCGCGCTCGATGAAGGCATCGCCGACGACGAACAAATGCCGACGCGCCTGCGCGAGCGCCTCGCGTTTCACCTGGCGCTGGGCCCGGCACCGACGGCCGACGGTGCCGATGACGACCTGCTCTTCACGCGCGACGAGGTGATCGCGGCGCGCGCGCGCTTCGCGGCCGTGCGCATCGGCGATGCTGTCGTCGAAGGCCTGTGTGCGGCGTCGCTCGCGCTCGGCATCGACTCGGTTCGCGCGGCGCTGCTGGCGTGCCGCGCCGCGCGCGCTTCTGCAGCGCTCGACGGGCGCGACGAGGTGAACGCGCAAGACGCGGCGCTGGCCGCCGCGCTGGTGCTCGCACCGCGCGCCACGCAGTTGCCGGCCGCCGCTGCACCGCCCGACGCGAGCGACGACAGCAACGACAGCGATGACAACGCGTCCGATCTCGAACCCGCGGCCGACGCGGCGCTCGCCGACCCGCCGCCACCGCCGCCGGCCGACGAAGACAGCACAACCCCCGAGCCACCCGCCGACGCCGCCGAGCCCGACACCCCCGCCGGCCCGGTCGACGACGTCGTGCTCGAAGCCGCGCTCGCCGCGATCCCGCCGGGCCTGCTCGCACTGCTCGCGCTCGGCAACGCAAAAGCTTCGCGCTCGCCGTCGGCCGGGCGCGCGGGCGCCGCCAAACTCGGGCAGTCGCGCGGCCGGCCGACCGGTGTGCGCCGCGGCGAGCCGCAGGGCGGGGCGCGGCTCAACGTGATCGAGACGCTGCGCGCCGCGGCACCCTGGCAAGCGCTGCGGCGCCGCGAGGCGCAAGCCGCCGGCACGGTCAGCACCGCACGCATCCAGGTGCGGCGCGAAGACTTCCACGTCTGGCGTTTCAAAGAGCGCAGCGAGACGACCACCGTGTTCGTCGTCGACGCCTCCGGTTCGTCGGCCTTGAATCGCCTGGCCGAAACCAAGGGCGCGGTCGAGTTGCTGCTGGCCGATTGCTATGTGCGGCGCGACAGCGTCGCGGTGATCGCGTTCCGCGGTGCAGGTGCCGAGGTGCTGCTGCCGCCGACGCGCTCGCTGGTGCGCGCCAAGCGCAGCCTCGCCGGTTTGCCGGGCGGCGGCGGCACGCCGCTCGCGGCCGGCCTCGACGCGGCCCGCACGCTGGCCGATGCGGTGCGCCGCCGCGGTGCGACACCGGTCGTCGTGCTGCTGACCGACGGCCGCGCCAACATTGCACGCGACGGCACGCCCGGCCGCGCGCGTGCCAGCGACGATGCGCTGGCGGCGGCGCGCGCGATGCGCGTCGAAGGTTTCGCGGCACTGCTGCTCGACACCTCGCCGCAGCCGCAAGACAGCGCGCGCCAGCTCGCCGCCGCGATGGGCGCGCGCTACCTGCCGCTGCCGTATGCGGGCGCGACCGTGCTGTCGCAGGCGGTGCGCGCAGCCGGTGTCGCGGGTGCGGCGCCGCTGGCGGCGCGCTGATCCGCACCCATCCGAGCAGAGCTGCACAGAGGATGGCGATGGGCTCGTCACTGGTCTGGGAACGCGACGGCCTGCAGTGGCCGCACCGCGAAGCCAGCCGCTTCGTGCAGGCCGGCGGCCTGCGTTGGCATGTGCAGCAGGTGGGTGAACCCAGCGAGCGGCCGGTCGCGCTGCTGATCCACGGCACCGGTGCGTCGACGCATTCGTGGCGCGGGCTGATGCCGCTGCTGGCGCAACACTTCACGGTGATCGCGATGGACTTGCCCGGCCACGCGTTCACCGGCACGCCGCCGGCCGCGCAGCTCTCGTTGCCCGGCATGGCGAACGCAGTCAATGCGCTGGTCACCGCGCTCGGCGTCGATGTCGACGTGATCGTCGGCCACTCGGCC
>JANMWQ010000565.1:0-2470 GCA_031394085.1 Rhizobacter sp.
GCGCCCTTTGCGTCTTTGCGGTGAATCAGCCTTAAGAAAACATGAAATTCGTTATTGCCCAGATGCAGCACGAGACCAACACCTTTTCGCCGGTGCCGACGCCGTGGGAGGAGTTCGGGCCCAAGGGTCCGTACCTTGGCCGCGATGCGTTCGAGGCAATGAAGGGCAAGGGCATGGCCATGGCGGCGTTCCTGGACCTGGCTGCAAAGGCCGGCGCGGAGGTCGTCACGCCGATCGTCGCCTGGGCGAATCCGAGCGGGCCAGTAGATGGTGTCGCATATGACCGCATCTGCGAGGCAATCTGCGACGCGGTTGCCGAGGGCTGCGATGCCGTGTTTCTCGACCTGCACGGCGCTGGTGTCGCTGAAGGCGCAGACGATGCCGAAGGCGAGTTGCTCGCACGCATTCGCGCGGTCGTCGGCCCTTCGATGCCGATCGTCACCGCCCTCGACCTGCACGCGAACGTGACCGCGCGCATGCTCGCGCTCACGACCGCGATGACGGCCTACCGCACCTACCCGCACGTCGACATGCGCGCGACCGGCGTGCGTGCCGCGCGCATGCTGGCGCGGCGGCTCGTGCCCGGTGCGCCCGCACGCGCGATGCATGCCGAGCGCGTGCCGTTTCTGCTGCCGCTGAACGCACAGTGCACGTTGATGCAGCCGGCCGCGGCGGTGATCGCGCTGATCGAGCAGGTCGAAGCGCAGCACGACGTCGAGCTCAACTTCACGATGGGTTTCTCAGCCGCCGATTTCGCCGAATGCGGGCCGGTGCTGTTCGGCTACGGGCTCGACGCGGCGCGCGTGCGCATGGCGGTGCAGCAGTTGCACACCGAGGTCGCGGTGACGCGCCGCGCCGACTGGCAGCTCGACCTGCTCGCGCCGCTCGATGCCGTCGAACAGGCGGTTCTGCTGGCGCTCGATGCGGGCCACGATGCCGGCCCGGTCGTGATCGCCGACACGCAAGACAACCCCGGTGCCGGTGGCGACGCCAACACCACCGGCATGTTGCGCGCGCTGCTGCAGGCGAAGGCGGGCGTGCGGCTGCCCGGCCGGGTCGCGCTCGGCCTGTTGTTCGACCCCATTTCGGCACGCGCCGCGTGTGTGGCCGGTGTCGGCGCCACGCTCGATTTGCAGCTCGGCCGCGCGGTGCCGACCTGGACCGGCGCGCTCACCGAACCGCCTGTCGCAGCGCGAGTCCGCGTGATGGCTGTGAGCGACGGCGTGATCGAGATGCACGGCCCGATGACCGCCGGCGCGACGATGACGCTGGGCCCGAGCGCCTGCGTCGAGGTCGAAGGCATCGCGGTGCTGCTCGCCAGCGCGAAGGCGCAGATGCTCGACCTCGGCTTGTACCGCTACCTCGGTATCGAGCCGACGCGCATGAAGCTGCTGGTCAACAAGAGCTCGGTGCACTTTCGTGCAGCCTTCGGGCCGATCGCCTCGCACATTCTTGTTGCCAAATCACCCGGCCCGGTGGCCGCCGACCCCGGCGACCTGCCGTGGACCAAGCTGCCCGCGAGGATGGCGACGCGGCCGTGACCCGAGGTCGACAGCCGCACGTGCTTGCCTGCCGGACTGCGCCGTTCTAGGCCGCGTGGCGGTAGACCGCTGCCTCGAAGTCGACGAAGCCCGGGTACGAAGCCACATCCTGGAACGGCAGGATCTGCGAACCCCAGAACCCGCCGATGCCGTTCTTGCGGTCGATCCAGTAGAACAAGTTGCCCAGGCCGGCCCAGTTCAACGAGCCTGCGGGGCGCCCCGTGGCAGCCGGTTCTTCGTTGCGCTGGAACGTGTAGGCCCAGGTTTTCTTGACGCCCGGATCGAACTCGCCGTCGTTCGAGAGCGACGCGATCGAGGTCTTCCAGCCGCCGCTGGTCATGCCCGCGGGCAGGCCGTTGCGGCACATCGCCTCGACCGTTTCGGCCTTGAGCACGCGGCCGTTCGGGCCGGCGCCGTCGTTGAGGAACATGCGGATGAACTTCATGTACTCGCCCACGCTGGCGTACAGGCCGTGGCCGCCCATGTCCATCTCGGGCGGCTGCGGCAGGATCAGGTCGGGCAGCGCGGTGAGCTTGCCGTCTTGTGCGCGGTCGTGCAGCACCGCGCGGCGCGCCAGCATCGCCTCGCTCATCGTGAACGCGATGTCGCGCATGCCCAGCGGCGCGAAGATGCGCTCGGCGAACACCTCGCCGAGCCGCTTGCCGCGCTGCTGCTCGACGATGCGGCCGAGCCAGTCGATGTTGCAGCCGTAGTTCCAGCGCTCGCCCGGGTCGAACAGCAGCACCGTGCGGATCGACGCGAAGCTGCTCGAGACCACTGTGGGGATGCCCTTGGCGTTGCGGTACTTGAGGTCGTCATGGCTGAAGAACTCGTAGCCGAAGCCGGCGATGTGCAGCATCAGGTCGGCGACCGTGATGTCGCGCTTGGGTGCGCGTGTGCGCGGCTGGCCGGCCGCGTCGAAGCCGTCG
>JANMWQ010000826.1:0-2493 GCA_031394085.1 Rhizobacter sp.
GTGCGCGAAGCTGTGGCGGCAGGGGAACACCGATTCGGCGAAAACTACGTGCTCGAAGGCGTCGAGAAGATCGCTGCGCTCGCCGACCTGCGCACACCGTCCGGCGCGCCGCTCGAATGGCACCTGATCGGGCCGCTGCAATCGAACAAGACGCGTGTCGTGGCCGAACACTTCGACTGGGTGCATTCGGTCGACCGCGTCAAGATCGCGCAGCGCCTGGCCGAGCAGCGGCCGGCGCATCTGCCGCCGCTGCAGGTCTGCCTGCAGGTCAACATCAGCGGCGAGCCGAGCAAGAGCGGGTTGCGGCCGGACGAAGTGGCCGAGGTCGCCCACGCGGTCGCCGCGCTGCCGCGGCTGGTACTGCGCGGCCTGATGGCGATCCCCGAACCGGCCGCCGACTTCGCCGCGCAGCGCGCGCCGCACCGCGCGCTGCGCGAGCTGTTGGCGCGCTTGCAGGCCGGCGGCCTGGCGACGATAGACACGCTGTCGATGGGCATGAGCGCGGACCTCGAAGCCGCCATCGCCGAGGGCGCGACGATCGTGCGCGTCGGCAGTGCGGTCTTCGGCGGGCGGTCAAGCCCGGGCTGACTCCGGCCGCGGCGCGGTGCCGCGCCAGAACACGACGACGTTACCGGCCGCCACCAGCACCAGGCCGAACAACGCTGGCGCGCTCCAGTGGTAGCCCTCGACGATTGCCGACACGTTCAGCGCGACGATCGGGAACAGCACCGTGCAGTACGCCGCGCGGTCGGCGCCCATGCGGCCGACCAGCGTCAGGTACGCCGTGAAGCCGATCACCGAGCCCGGGATCGCGAGGTACAGCCACGCACCGACGTACTGCAGCGACGGATCGAAGCGCATCGGTTGCCCGCTGACCAACGCCCAGCCCGCGATCACCGTCGCACCGATCGTCATCGCCCAGGCGTTGGTCTGGATCGGCGCCTGGCCGAGCCGCTGCATCGCGCTCGACAGCAGGTTGCCGAGCGAGAAGCAGTACGTGCCGGCGAGCGCGAGGCCGAGTCCCCACAGGGTCTGCGCGCGGCCCAGGTCTTTCAGCACCTCGCCGCCGAACAGCAGCAGCAACCCGGCCAGCCCGAGCCCGGCGCCAAGGATCACACGGCCCGACAAGGCCTTGCCGTGGAACAGTCGGCCGTTCAGCGCGTTCCAGACCGGCGCGGTCGAGAAGCACACCGCGACCAGCCCGCTCGCGATCCACTGGCTCGCGTACAAGAAGCACATGAAGTTCAGGCAGAACAGGCACAGGCCCTGGCCGATCAGATGCGGCCAGATCGCGCGCGGCGGCAAGCGCCACTCGCGCCGCCACCCCCGCCGCCACGCCAGCCACGCGAGCAGCACCAGCGCGGCGAGCCAGAAGCGGTAGGCGATCGACCACGGGATCGGCACCGTGCCGAGTTGCAGTTTCAGCGCGATCCAGGTCGTGCCCCAGATCAGCACGGTCGCGAGGTAGAGCAGCAGGTTCGTCATCGTGCGGCGAGTCTGTTGCCCGCACCACCGCGCGCGTGGCAGGAACTTGCGCATTTGTCGCCTGGCGCCATTGCCGCGCGCCCGAGCCCCGCTAAGCTGCCGGCATGGATGTCTCGGAGCTCTCGGTCGGCAGTGCGCTGCTGCGCTCGCACGCGACGCTGCGGCGTGCGCAGGCGCTGCCCGGCGGCGTGTGGCTGGCGCACTGGCACAACGCCGACACCGCCGCCGAGTACGTGCAGCCTGCCCACCACACGCTGTCGTTCTACCTCGCCGGTGGGCGCGCGGTGCGTTGCATCGAGGCGCCCGCGGCGCGCGGCGAGCCGGGCGCGATGTGCTGCCTGCCGGCCGGCCACGACTCGCGCTGGGTCATCGACGACGAGCTGCAACTGATGCACCTCTACCTGCCGCGCCTGCAGCTCGCACAAGCCGCGGAGCGGTGGTTCGACCTCGACCCGCGCAGCGCCGCGCTTGCCGACCAGATCTACTTTCGCGACGCGCGGCTCGAAGCGCTGTTCGCGCGCATCGCCAGTGCCGACTGGCGGGCGACCGACGCGCCGCTGCAGCTGCAGCAGCTCGCGCTCGACGTGCAATCGCGCCTGCTGGCCGCGCACACGGTGCACCGCCGGCCGCTGCGCGCGGTGCGCGGCGGCCTCGCGCCGGCGGCGCGGCGGCGCGTGCTGGAACGCATCGAAGCGGGGCTGCTCGACGTGGGCGAAGCGCTCGATCTGGCCGCGCTCGCCGAGGCCGCGAACCTCTCGGAATACCACTTCGCGCGCATGTTCAAGACCAGCTTCGGTTGCAGCCCGCACGCGTGGGTGATGCAGCGGCGGCTCGCCCGCGCCCGCATGCTGCTGGCGCAAGGCCGGCTCGCGCTGCCCGAGGTCGCGGCGCGCTGCGGCTACGCGCACCTGTCGCACCTGAACGCCGCATTGCGGCGCGCGGGGCTGGCGTCGGCGGCGCGTTACCGCGCGGTCGGCACGGTCGGCACGGTCGGCTCGGCAGCCGCGG
>JANMWQ010000578.1:0-9630 GCA_031394085.1 Rhizobacter sp.
CGCCTTGGCTTCGCCGCCGAAGAGCTTGCTCAGCACGGTGGTGATGGCCGCTGTCAAGGTGGTCTTGCCGTGGTCGACGTGACCGATCGTGCCGACGTTGACGTGCGGCTTCTTGCGCTCGAATTTGCCTTTTGCCATTTCCAAATCTCCTGTTGGGGCTTGGTGCCCATGGCGCGGATCGAACGCGCGACCTCTCCCTTACCAAGGGAGTGCTCTACCACTGAGCCACATGGGCACTGATCACATCAAAATCAGTACAGGTTTGATGACCTTGTCGGCCAAACCTCTAATGACTCTGCGCTGGCTCTTCGTTGTTACTGCTTCTGGAGCGGGAGACGAGTCTCGAACTCGCGACATTTTGCTTGGAAGGCAAATGCTCTACCAACTGAGCTACTCCCGCGTGGTTCCCATGCTTTCTGATCACCCGACCAACCGCTCATCTTGGTGGAGGAGGCTGGATTCGAACCAGCGTACTCGTTAGAGGGCAGATTTACAGTCTGCTGCCATTAACCACTCGGCCACCCCTCCAAGATGAACCGCGGAGTATAGCAGGGAAAGTCTCGGGTTCCGATCGCGAAGTTACCAGCGAATCAGAGCGCCGCCCGGGCGTCGATCGGTCAAAAACGCATTCGCGCGGCTGAAGTGACGGCAGCCGGTGAACGGTGTCGGCGGGCGGTTGGCAGACAACGGCGAAGGGTGATTCGCCTGCAAGATGAGGTGCGGCGACAAACCCGGTCGGTCGATCAACGGCAGCTTGCGCTGCGCCGACGCACCCCAAAGCATGAACACCGTCGGCTCGGGCTGGGCGACGACGCACGCCAGCAGCGCATCGGTCAGCATCTCCCAGCCGCGGTCGGCGTGGCTTTGCGGAGCGCCGTCTTCGACCGTCAGCACGCTGTTCAGCAGCAGCACGCCCTGCCCGGCCCAAGCGCTCAAGTCGTCGCGGCAGCACGAAGGTGCGCCGGTGTCGGCCGCGACTTCTTTGAGAATGTTGCGCAGGCTGGGCGGAATCTTCTTCTGGCCGGGAGCGACCGAGAACGCGAGGCCCTGCGCCTGACCCGGACCGTGGTACGGGTCTTGACCGAGGATCACAACGCGCACCGCGTCGGGCACTGTGAGCTCGAGCACGCGCAGCACATGGCGCGGGTAGACGACCGCGCCGTCACGCACGCGCTGGTCGACGAAGGCGACCAGCGCCTGACCCGCATCGCTGCCAACGAACGCGTCGGTCACCGACCGCCAGGCCTGCGGCACTCGACCAAGTTGCCGCGCCAGCGATTCGCGCAGCCGGTTGTCGGCCGGGTCGGCCCCGAACAGCCCTGCGTGCGCCACGGTCAGCCGAACAGCTCGGCGAGCGCCTTGCCCGGGTCGGGCGCGCGCATGAACGCTTCGCCGACGAGAAAAGCATGCACGTTCGCATCGCGCATGCGATCGACATCGCCGCGGGCGAGAACGCCGCTCTCGGTGACCAGCAACCGATCGGCCGGCACGCGCGGCAGCAGACCGAGCGTCGTCTGCAACGTGACCTCGAACGTCCGCAGATTGCGGTTGTTGATGCCGACCAGCGGCGTCTTCAGGAGCAGCGCGCGGTCGAGTTCGGCGCCGTCGTGCACTTCGACCAGCACCGCCATGCCGAGCGCGTGGGCCTGCGCTTCGAGGTCGGCCATCAGCGCATCGTCGATGGCCGCAGCGATCAGCAAAATGCAGTCGGCGCCCATCTCGCGCGCCTCGAACACCTGGTAGGCGTCGACCATGAAATCCTTGCGCAGCACCGGCAGGCTGCAGTTCGCACGCGCCTCGCGCAGAAAGGCCGCGCTGCCTTGAAAGAAGTTCACGTCGGTCAACACGCTCAAGGTCGCCGCACCGTGTGTCTCGAAGCTCTCGGCGATCGCGGCCGGCACGAAACGCTCGCGCAACACGCCCTTGCTCGGGCTCGCCTTCTTGACCTCGGCGATCACGCCGGCCTGGCCCGCAGCGATCTTCTTGCGGATCGCGCCGATGAAGTCGCGCTCGCCGCCGAGTTGCTCGGCATCGCGCCGCACCGATGCCAGCGCGCGCTTGCGCCGTGCCAGCGAAACCTCGTCGCGCTTGACGGCAATGATCTTGTCGAGGATGTCGCTCATAGGGGTGCCAACTCCTTGGTGCGCGCGACGAACTGCGCCAGCTTCGCTTGCGCCTTGCCCGACGCGAGCGCCTCGCGTGCGAGCGCAACGCCACCCGCCATCGTCGCCGCCACGTTCGCCGCATACAGCGCCACGCCGGCGTTGAGGATCACGATGTCGCGCGGCGCGCCGGGCTCGTTCGCCAGCACCGCGTTCAGCAGCGCCATCGACTGCGCCGGCGTCTCGACCTTCAGCGCGCGATTGCTCGCCATCGTCAGGCCGAAGTCTTCCGGGTGGATCTCGTACTCGTGGATGCCGCCGTCCTTGTACTCGCCGACCATCGTCGCGGCGCCGAGCGAGACCTCGTCCATGCCGTCGCGCCCATAGACCACGACCGCGTGCTCGGCACCGAGCCGCTGCAGCGCGCGCACCTGGATGCCGACCAGATCAGGGTGGAACACGCCCATCAGGATGTTCGGCGCATCGGCCGGGTTCGTCAGCGGCCCGAGGATGTTGAAGATCGTGCGGATGCCGAGCTCCTTGCGCACCGGCGCGACGTTCTTCATCGCCGGGTGGTGGTTCGGCGCGAACATGAAGCCGATGCCGGTGTCGGCGATGCACTGCGCGATCGCGGCCGGGGGCAGGTTCAGCGGCACGCCGAACGCTTCGAGCACGTCGGCACTGCCCGACTTGCTGCTGACGCTGCGGTTGCCGTGCTTGCTGACGCGCGCGCCGGCCGCGGCCGCGACGAACATGCTGCAGGTCGAGATGTTGAACGTGTGCGAGCCGTCGCCGCCGGTGCCGACGATGTCGACCAGGTGCGTGCGGTCGGCGACGTGGACCTTGGTCGAAAACTCGCGCATCACCTGCGCCGCGGCGGTGATCTCGCCGATCGTTTCTTTCTTGACGCGCAGGCCGACCAGCAGCGCGGCCATCATCACCGGCGACATCTCGCCGCTCATGATGCGGCGCACCAGCGCCAGCATCTCATCGTGGAAGATCTCGCGGTGGTCGATCGTGCGCGTCAGCGCGTCGAGGTCGGTGATCATGGTGTGGTCTCCTCAGGCGGAAAGATGTTCGCGCACCGCGGCAACGGCACGGTCGACGCCGGCTGCGTCGACATCGAGGTGCGTGACGAAGCGCAGGCGGTACAGGCCAGTCGCCAGGATGCCGCGTGACCTCAGGTGTTCCATCAGGCTGCCGGCTCGCGGGCCTTGTAGGTCGGCGAACACGATGTTGGTCTGGGGCGCTTCGACGGTCATCCCGGGAACACCAGTCAGGCCTTCGGCAAGCCGCTTCGCAAGCGCGTGGTCGTCGGCGAGCCGGTCGATGTGGTGATCCAGCGCATGCAGCGCCGCGGCGGCGAGCACGCCCGATTGCCGCATGCCGCCGCCGAGCATCTTGCGCCAGCGGTGCGCGCCACGGATGAACGCCTTCGAGCCGACCAACGCCGAACCGACCGGCGCGCCCAAGCCCTTCGAGAAGCAGACCGAGACGCTGTCGAAGTGCGTCGCGATCTCGCGCGCCTCGGCACGCGCATCGCCGCCCAGCGCCGCGACACCGGCTACCGCGGCATTGAACAAGCGCGCGCCGTCGAGGTGTGTCGCCAACCCGTGGCGGCGCGCGAGTGCGGTCGCCTCGGCGAGGTACGCCATCGGCATCACCTTGCCGCCGAGCGTGTTCTCCAGCGTGAGCAGCCGGCTGCGCGCGAAGTGCGAATCGTCGGGCTTGATCGCGGCCTCGATGTCTTGCAGCGCGAGCGTGCCGTCCGGCTGGTGTTCGAGTGGCTGCGGCTGCACGCTGCCAAGCACCGCGGCACCGCCGCCTTCCCAGCGATACGTGTGCGCCATCTGGCCGACGATGTATTCGTCGCCGCGCCCGCAGTGGCCCATGATCGCCACGAGGTTGCTCTGCGTGCCGGTCGGCACGAACAGCGCGGCTTCCTTGCCGAGCAGTTCGGCGATGCGCGATTGCAGCGCGTTGACGGTCGGGTCGTCGCCGAACACGTCGTCGCCGAGCGGGGCCGCCATCATCGCGTCGCGCATCGCCGCCGTGGGTTGCGTGACCGTGTCACTGCGAAGATCGACGATGCTCATCGCCGAAGTTCCAGAAAGTTCTTCAGCATCGCGTGCCCGTGCTCGGTCAGGATCGATTCGGGATGGAATTGCACGCCTTCGAGCGGCGTCTTCGTGCCGGCGAGTTCGCGGTGCCGCACGCCCATGATCTCGCCGTCCTGCGAGGTCGAAGTGATGTCCAAAATCGCAGGCAGCGACTCGCGCTCGATCACCAGCGAGTGGTAGCGGATCACCGTGAACTCACGCGGCAATCCGGTGAAGACGCCGCGCTCGTCGGTCGTGATCACGTCGGTCTTGCCGTGCATCTGCGTTTTCGCGCGGATCACTTTGCCGCCGAGCGCCGCACCGATCGCCTGGTGGCCGAGGCACACGCCGAGGATCGGCATCTTGCCGGCGAAGGCCGTGATCGCCGCGATGCACACGCCCGCCTCGGCCGGCGAGCACGGGCCGGGTGAAAGCACCAGCTTGTCGGGCTTCATGGCGCCGATGCCGGCCACGTCGATCTCATCGTTGCGCAGCACGCGCACGTCTTCGCCGAGCTCGGCGAAATACTGCACGAGGTTGAAGGTGAAGGAGTCGTAGTTGTCGATCATCAGCAGCATGGTCGGCTCCTGTGAGTCAGGCCGGCACGCGCCGCTGGGGCTCGGTGCGGTGCAGGTACGCGGTGAAGAGGTCGCGCGGCGGCGGCGTCGAGATGCGCTTCAACATCTGGCCGACCTCGCCGCGGTGGTAGCTGCCGTGCGTAATGACATGGCCGAGCATCTCTTCGCGCGACATGCGGCCGCGCTGGCCGTCGGTGAACGTGAAGTCGACCCTCTGCGCCAATTGCGGCAAGGTCATTGCATCAACCAGTTCGAGGTACGCACGGTCGGATGCGAACACGGCATCGCGCAACGAATCGAGCGTCGGCGTCTCGGGTGTGTTGGTCGCGTCGTAGGCGTGTGGCTCGCCGCGCAGGTGTGCAGCGAAGATGCGATCCACGACTTGAATGTGATTCATCAAGCGGATCAGCGCGTGGCGCTCGGCAGCATGAGACTGGGCGTCGACCGTGTCGAGCACGCCGAAGAACTCTTGGTTGATTGCGGACTTCTGGCGGAAAAGCGATTGCAGCAACGTCATCTCAGAAGCCCTCCTCGACCAACTCCGCCGCGCGGTTCAGCGCGCGCGCCTTGGCCTCGGTCTCTTGCCCTTCGAGCTCAGGCACCGAATCGGCAACCACGCCGGCCGCGGCCTGCACGTACAGCACCTGGTCTTTCACGATCCCGGTGCGGATCGAGATCGCCACGTCCATGTCGCCGGCGAAGCTGAGGTAGCCGCAGGCGCCGCCGTAGATGCCGCGCTTGACCGGCTCCAGCTCGTCGATGATTTCCATCGCGCGAATCTTCGGCGCGCCGGTCAGCGTGCCGGCCGGAAAGGTCGCGCGCAGCACGTCGAGGCTGGTCATGCCGTCTTTGAGCAGCCCTTCGACGTTGCTGACGAGGTGCATCACGTGCGAGTAGCGCTCGACCGTGAAAGCTTCGGTGACCTTCACGGTGCCGGTCTTGGCGATGCGGCCGATGTCGTTGCGCGCCAGGTCGATCAGCATGACGTGCTCGGCGCGCTCTTTCGGGTCGCCTTTCAATTCGACTTCGAGCGCCTTGTCGAGCTCGGGCGTGGCGCCGCGCGGGCGCGTGCCGGCGAGCGGCCGGATCGTCACTTTGGCGCCTTCGGATGTGTGCTCCTGCCGCACCAGAATTTCGGGCGATGCGCCGACGATCTGGAACTCGCCCATGTCGTAGAAGTACATGTACGGCGACGGGTTCAGCGAGCGCAGCGCGCGGTACAGGCTCAGCGGCGACTCGGTGTAGCGTTTGCGCAGCCGCTGGCCGACTTGCACCTGCATCATGTCGCCGGCCGCGATGTATTCCTTCGCACGCAACACGGCCTGGATGTAGTCAGCCTTGGCAAACTCGCGCTCGACGCCGTGAGCGGCACCGCGCTTCACGGCCGGCGCGGTGACGCTGTACTTCAGTTTGTCGCCGAGTTCGGCGAGGCGCCGCTTCGCGTTGTGGAAGGCCTCGGGCTGGCCCGGATCGGCGTAGACGATCAGGTAGAGGCGCCCCGAGAGGTTGTCGATCACCGCGAGCTCTTCGCATTGGAGCAGCAGGATGTCAGGGGTATCGATACCACCGGTCTTCTCGGTCTTCGCGAGCTTGGGCTCGATGAAGCGCACCGCGTCGTAGCCGAAGTAGCCGGCCAAGCCACCGCAGAAACGCGGCATGCCGGGGCGCAGCGCCACCTTGAATCGCAGCTGGTACTCGGCGATGAAGTCGAGTGGGTTGCCGTCGTGCGATTCGACGACCTTGCCGTCGGTCACGACCTCGGTTTTGAAGCCGGTGGCGCGCAGCAATGTCTTGGCCGGCAGGCCGATGAACGAGTAGCGCCCGAAGCGCTCGCCGCCGACCACCGATTCGAGCAGGAAGCTGTGTTTGCCAGTTCCGCCACTCGAAGAATGGGACACACCTCCGGTGTGGGCAAGCTTCAGGTACAGCGACAACGGCGTTTCGAGGTCGGCGAAAGCTTCGGCGATCAACGGGATGCGGTTGTGGCCCTGGCTCGCCAGGCTCTTGAATTCGAGTTCGGTGATCATGTTCAACGGCCCTCCGCAGGCCGACGCGGGCAAAGCGCCACCGCGTTGAAGAATCTCTCGGGAGGTACCGGCACTGTTCGCGCCGACCGCAGCAAGACAGGCGCTTACGCGCTGACGGGTTGGCCCCGCCAAAGCCAGGCTCCCCGGTCGTTCGACCCTGTCGTGATACTGCGCGGAATGAACATGCGCAAAAGTGTAGCAGGGGCCGCGCCGGCCCCGCTCGGCCGGTAAAGGTGAGTCACCACCTGCGGCCACGTGACAAATACCCGCCCGGCGTGGCGCTGGCGCACTTACCATCCGACACCTCGTTCTTGGAGTGCCCTCCATGCGCAGAACCCTCGCTCTGGCCACCCTCGCGGCCGCCTTGACCTGGCCGCTGGCAATCAGCGCCCAGACCACCGACATCGCCGGCATCAAGTTCGCCAACACCGTGCAGGTGGGCAACGCCAGCCTGCGGCTCAACGGCGCCGGCGTGCGCTACAAGGTCGTGTTCAAGGTCTACGCCGCAGCGCTGTACCTGAGCGAGAAGGCGACCACGGCCGAAGCCGCGCTCGCCGCGCCCGGGCCGCGCCGGCTGCAGGTCGTGATGCTGCGCGACATCGACGGCAACGAACTCGGCAAGCTCTTCACGAAGGGCATGGAACAGAACGCGCCGCGCGAAGAATTCTCGAAATCAATTGTCGGCATCATGCGCATGAGCGACATTTTTTCGAACCGCAAGAAGCTGCTCGCCGGCGAATCGTTCGCGGTCGAGTGGCTGCCGGGCACCGGCACGGTGATCTCGGTCAACGGCAAGCCCGAAGGCGTGCCGGTCAAGGAGCCGGAGTTCTATTCGGCGTTGATGAAGATCTGGATCGGCAATTCGCCGGCCGACGCGCAGCTCAAAGACGCGCTGCTCGGCAAGCCACAGGGTGGCGGCACCTACAACTGATCGAGCCGGTCGATCACGCGGTCGGCGCCGACCGCAGCAACCGGTTCGCCGTGGTTGTAGCCGTAGCTCACCAGCACGACCGGGCAGCCGGCCGAACGCGCCGCCCGGGCGTCGTTGCTCGAATCGCCGACCATCAACGTGCGCGCCGGCAACGTGCCGAGGGCCTCGCAGGTTTTCAGCAGCGGCAGCGGGTCGGGCTTCTTGCGCTCGAAGGCATCGCCGCCGAACACTTGGTCGAAGAACCCGTCGAGGCCTTTCTTGCGCAGCAACGGCAGCGCGAACGCGGTCGGCTTGTTGGTCAGGCACGCGAGCTTCCAGCCGCGCGACTTGAGCGATGCCAGCCCTTCGACCACGCCAGGAAACACCGCCGAGTGGTCGCCGTTGATTTCGAGGTAGCGCTGCTGATACAGCGCCCACGCCTTCTCGTACATCGCCTCGCCGGAGCCGACTTCGGCGAGCGTGCTGCGGATCAGGTGCTCCGAGCCCTTGCCGATCGTGCGCGCCAGGAACGCGCGGTCGATGCCCGACAAGCCGAGCTCGCGCAGCACGCTGTTGAGCACCATGTCGAAGTCGCCCAGCGTGTCGACCATCGTGCCGTCGAGGTCGACGATGGCGCCTTGCAGTTCGGAAACATTCATTCGGTCACCTTGGTTCAACGCCGCCGCAGGCTGGCCTTCAACGCTTCGATCTCGTCCATCAGATCGAGCGCGAGCGCGACGCCCGGCGGGTTGATCTCGAGCTCGCGCGTGAGCGTGACCGCGAGCCGAGCGCGCCGCACAGAGGCGCCGGCGAAGCGCCATTCTGAAGGCGAATCGCCGCTCGGCTGCAACACACCTTCGACGACCCAGACGTGAACCTGCGCCTCTGCGGCGCGGCAAGCGCGGGCGAGTTCGGCCAGCGTGAGCTGGGTGTCGTCGACGAGCGTGGCGGTGAGGTGAGAACTCATGGCGTTCAGCCTTTCAACGGTGCGCGGGGGTTGAATTCGAACGACGCGGCGAAGGCTTCATACGCCGCCTTGGCTGTTGCGCCCTCGGCCGGCGGCAACGCCACCCCAAGCACCACGTAGAGGTCGCCGGCCGGGTTGCCAGGAATGCCCTTGCCCTTCAAGCGCAGCTTGCGGCCGGCCACCGAGCCGGGCGGGATCGTCAGCTCCACGGTGCCATCGGGCGTGGCCGCGCTGACGCTGGCGCCGAGCGCGGCCTCCCACGGCGCGAGCGGCAGGTCGACATACACATCGCGGCCGTCGACGCGAAACTGCTTGTGCGGGTTGAACGAGATTTCGAGGAACAGATCGCCTGCCGGCCCGTTGCCCAGGCCCGGCCCGCCCTGCCCTGCGAGCCGCAGCTGCTGGCCTTCGCGGATGCCTTTCGGAATATTCACGTCGAGCGTGTGCTCGCGCATCACGCCGCGGCCCTCGTCGTCGAGCGCGGGCATGCGCAACGAGATGCTGCGTTGCGCGCCCTGGAACGCGTCTTCGAGGTCGATCATCACCTTGGCGTGGTGATCCTGGCCGCGCATCGGCGTGTCGGGACGGCGCGTGCCGCCGCTCCTGCCACCGCCGCCCCCGCGGCCGGCGCGAGCACGGCCGAACAGCGCCTCGAAGAAGTCACTGTGGTCAGCGCCACCGAACGGGTCGTCGCCGCCCGAATCGCCACGGCCGCTGAACTCGAAGCCGGCGTCCCAGCCCGGCGGCGGCTGAAAATCTTGCGGGCCACCGCGCTGCCCGTCACGCTGCCCGCCGCCAGCCGCCTTCTGGCGCTCCCATTGCGTTTCCGCCGCGTCGTAGGCGGCGCGCTTTTCGGGGTCGCGCAGCACCTCACTGGCTTCGCCGATTTCTTTGAAACGGGCCTCGGCGTCACCCTCTTTGCTCACGTCGGGGTGGTACTTGCGCGC
>JANMWQ010000584.1:0-2823 GCA_031394085.1 Rhizobacter sp.
GCGCGCCAGAACATCGTCGTGTTCCGCTCGCTGCTCGGCATCTCGTGGATGTGGTTCTTCGGCGCGGTGTTCCTGTCGCTGTTCCCCGCGTTCGCGAAAGACGTGCTGCACGGCGACGAGCGTGTCGCGTCGCTGTTGCTGGTGGTGTTCTCGATCGGCATCGGCACCGGTTCGCTGTTGTGCGAGATGCTCTCGAAACGCCACGTCGAAATCGGCCTGGTGCCGCTCGGCGCGATCGGCATGAGCGTGTTCGCGATCGACTTGTACTTCGCATCAAACGGCCTCGCGCCATCGGCGGGCTTTGGCCTCGCGGAGTTCATCGCACAACCCGCGCACTGGCGCGTGATGGCCGATCTGGCGCTGCTCTCGCTGTTCGCCGGCCTGTACAGCGTGCCGATGTACGCGCTGATCCAGTTGCGCTCGCAGCCGAGTCACCGCGCCCGCATCATCGCGGCCAACAACATCCTGAACGCGCTGTTCATGATCGTGAGCTCGATCGGTGTCGGTGCGTTGCTCGCCGCGAACTTCACGATTCCGCAGGTGTTCCTGATCACCGGCTTGCTCAACGCCGTCGTCGCGTTCTATATCTTCATGCTGGTGCCGGAGTATTTCCTGCGCTTCGTCGCGTTCGTCGTCACGCGCTTCGTCTACCGCTTCAAGGTGCGCGGCGACGAGCACATCCCGACAACGGGCGCGGCTATCCTGGTGTGCAACCACGTCGCGTTCGTCGACCCGGTGCTGCTCATGGCGGCGAGCCCGCGGCCGATCCGCTTCATCATGGACCACAAAATTTTCGCGATGCCGGTGCTGGGCGCGTTCTTCAGGCTCGCCAAGGCGATCCCGATCGCGCCGCAGCGCGAAGACCCGGCCGCCTACGAAGCCGCGTTCGCGAAGGCGCGCCAGGTGCTGAACGACGGCGACCTGCTCTGCATCTTTCCCGAAGGCGCACTGACGCGCGACGGCGAGCTCGGCGAGTTCAAGGGCGGCGTGATGAAGCTGCTCGAATCGAACCCGGTGCCGGTGGTGCCGCTCGCGCTGCAGAACCTGTGGGGCTCGTACTTCTCGCGCAAGGACGGCGCGGCGATGAGCCGGCCGTTTCGGCGCGGCTGGTTCAGCACCGTCGGGCTGGTTGCCGGTGACGCAGTGCAAGCGGCCGCCGTCACCCCGGCGGGTCTTCGTGAGAAGGTCTCGCAGCTTCTGGCATCCTGATCGGCTTTTGCCACTCGCGTTTTGTAGCCCACGGAGTTCAGACGCATGGCCTTGCAGTTGAGCCGCGCAGCGATCGCGCGCATCGTTCCGTTCGCCGCGTTCATGGTCCTGCTGATCGCGCGCGGCGAGGTGCCGGCCGATGGCTCGTGGGGCATCGACCCGCGCTGGGTCTACGGCATCACGGTGCTCGTGGTCGGCGGGCTGCTCGCGTACTTCTGGCGCGAGTACGGCGAGCTGGTCGCGCAGACCTGGCCGTCGCTGCCGGAGATCGCGCTCGGCGTGGGCGTCGGGCTGGTCGTGTTCGCGCTGTGGATTCAACTCGACGCGCCGTGGATGTCGATCGGCAGCCCCTCGGCGAGTTTCTTGCCGCTCGATCCGGCCGGCGCGCTGATCTGGCCGCTCGTGATCCTGCGCTGGATCGGCGCGGCGCTGGTCGTGCCGGTGATGGAAGAACTCTTCTGGCGCTCGTTCCTGATGCGCTGGATCCAGAGCCCGCAGTTCGAATCGGTCGTACCGCAACGCGTCGCGCTGAAGGCGGTCGTGCTGTCGACCTTCGTCTTCGTGCTCGCGCACACGTTGTGGCTCGCGGCCATCATCGCCGGCCTCGCCTATGCGTGGCTTTACGTGCGCACCGGCAAGCTCTGGCTACCGATCATCGCGCACGCGGTCACGAACGGCGCGCTCGGCGTGTGGGTCGTGGTGACGGGGAACTGGGCGTTCTGGTGATGCTCACTGCGCCGTCGGTACCGCCCGTTCGCGGCCGAGTCGCTCATACTCTGAAATCACCTGTGCGCCGAACAACAGCAGCGTCGCCGCGATCTCCAGGCTGAGCAGCACGACGATCGCGGTCGTCAGCGAACCGTACACCACGCTGACCTGCGACAGCGTGGCGAAGTACCAGACCAGCACGTGGCGGGTGATTTCCCAGAGCACCGCGGCTGTCACGCCGCCGATCAGCGCGTGGCTGATGCGCAGGCGCCCGTAAGGCATCACCAGGTAGACGGAGGTCAGCACGAACACCTCGCCGGCAAAGCCGAGCAGGTAGAGCAAGGCCCCCGACAGGCCGTGCAACGACCAGCTGCGACCCAGGAAGTCCACGCGTTCCTGCCCGATCGCAGTCAGGCTGCCAGCCACCAGTGTGACCAGCAGCATGCCGACGCCGAGCGAGAGAATGTACAGGTACGGCAGCAGTGCCGAGACCAGGTAGTGGCGTTTGCGGGCGACCATGCGGTGGACGAAGATCACCGACATCGCGCTCTCCAGCACCGTGAACGCGAGCGAGCTGAAGAACAGCATCGTGATGCCGAGCACCCAGCCGATCAGCTCGCGGTGATCGAGAAAGTTCGCCAGCTCGCGCACGATCGCGCGCGATTGCCCCGGCATCAGCCATTCGAGGTAGCGGCCGAGCGTCTCGAGCAGCGCCGACGGGTCGATCACGTGCGACAGCGCGATCACGATCAGGATCAGCAGCGGCACGATCGACAGCAGCGCGTAGTACGCCACCGCGCCGGCCAGCAGCAGGCCCTGGTTCGCGCGAAACGCCTTCAGCGTGCGCCACGCGAAGCCGGCGGGGTCGTGCAGGACGATGCGGGCGCGCGAGGCGATCCTCATGGC
>JANMWQ010000587.1:0-1800 GCA_031394085.1 Rhizobacter sp.
CGGTCTGCGCGCCGAGCAAAGCGGTGAACTCGTCGCGCAGTTGCTCGGCGGGCTTGAAGTGGCCGTCGGCGCCGAGGTTGTCTTTGAAACAGCGATTCGTCGCGCCGGGGATGTGGCCGGCTGCGGTGTCGAGCGGCTCGACCTCGCCGCGAAAGCGCTCGCCGGCGCGCGCATCGAGCAGGCGCACGCGGCCGAGTTCGGCGGCGAGTGCGGTGGCGTCGAACGTGCCGACGAGCGGGGCGCGTTCGGGGTAGGGCACTGAGGCGATCGGCGCGGGCGCGTCGGTCGTCACGGTGCCGCCGCTGGTCGTCCACGCGGCCACGCCGCCATCGAGCACGGCCACGTTCGCGTGACCCATCCAGCGCAGCATCCACCACAGGCGCGCGGCGTACATGCCGCCTTGTCTGTCGAGCGCGACGACCTGCGTCGAAGGTGTGATGCCGATGCGGCCAAGCGTCGCGGCGAAGTCTGCGCGCGAAGGCAATGGGTGGCGGCCATTGGTGCCGGTCTTCGCGCCGCTCAGGTCACGCTCCAGATGCAGGTAGAGGGCACCTGGCACATGGCCGTCACGCCAGCTCGCCTCGCCCGCGAGCGCGTCGGCGAGGTCGAAGCTGGCGTCGACCAGAACGATGCTGACGCCAGCGGCGAGCGCAGCGCGAAGTTCATCGGCGGACATCAGCGTGGTGCAGGTCATGGCATCAAGGCTCCAGCGGTGCGTTGGCGGTTTCGGGTGCGCTGCTGCGGGCGCGCAGCAAGGTGGCCGCGAGACCGGCGCCGACGATCAGGATCATGCCGCCGAGTGCCATCCAGGTGACGCGGTCGGCGAACAGCAGCACGCCGTAGCCGAACGAGAACGCGATGCCGAGGTACTGCAGGCTCGCGATCACCAGCGTGCGGCCGTTGCTGTAAGCGCGTGTCATCAGCAGTTGCGCCACGGTCGCGAGGAGGCCGAGCGCCAGCAGAAGGGCCGCGCCTCTCAAGGTGTGCGGGTGAATGCCGGTGAACAGCGTCGTCAGCAGCCCGAAGATGGCGCCGCCGAGCGAGAAGTAGAAGACGATGCGGATTTCGGGTTCGCCGGCGCGCGCGAGCGCCGTGACCTGCAGGTAGGCGGTCGCCGAGATCATCCCCGAGAGCAGGCCGATCAGGCCGTGCCACAACTGGTCTTGCTCGATCGTCGGCCGCAGGATGAGCGCGACGCCGGCGAAGCCGAGCAGCACGGTGCCGATCAGCCGGCCGTCGACCTTGGCAGCGCCCAGCATCGCGGCGCCGCCGAGCAGAAACAACGCCATCCAGACGGAAGACATGTAGTTCAGCGTCATCGCCGTGGCGAGCGGCAGGTTGCCCAACGCGTAGAACCACAAGAACATCGCGATCACACCGGTCAGGCTGCGCCAGAAGTGGGTGGCCGGCACTTTGGTCGCGAGCGAGACGCCGCGCGAGCGTGCGAGCATGAAGATCAGCACGGCGCCGATCAGGCCGCGGTAGAACATGATTTCGCCGGGTGCGTATTCGGCCGAGGCGAGCTTCACGCACACGCCCATGGTTGCGAAGAGAAACGACGCCAGCACCATCAACCATGCGGGTGACAGCCGGCCTGTCAGGTTCAGAGCTGACCCTTCATCGCGCGGCGATACCACTCGTGGAACTGCTGCATGCCGTCTTCCATCGGGCTCTGGTACGGGCCCACTTCGTCGTCGCCGCGCTCCATCAGCGCGCGGCGACCGGCATCCATGCGCAGCGCGATCTCGTCGTCTTCGGCGCAGGTTTCCCAGTACGCCGCCTGCTCGGCCTCGATGAACT
>JANMWQ010000606.1:0-3802 GCA_031394085.1 Rhizobacter sp.
GGCGACGGTTGGCGCGAGCAGCCCGACGGCACGCCGCTGACGATCGAGTACGCGACCCAGCCCGACGACCTGAGCCGCCAGCTCATCACGCAGTGGAAGAAGAACATGGACGCGATCGGCGTGCGCATCGTCTTCAAGACCGCCAAATGGCCCGAGAACCTGAAGGCCTCGCGCGCCGGCAAGCTGATGATGTGGGGCGTGGCCTGGAGCGGCGGGCCCGACGGCGAGGAGTTCCTGGTGCTCGGGCACTCGCCCGATGCCGGCCAGGCCAACCACGCGCGCTTCTCGCTGCCCGAGTACGACCGCCTGTTCGACCTGCAGCGGCGGCTGCCGAACGGCCCCGAGCGCATGCAGGTGATGACCGAGATGAAGAAGCTCACGGTCGCCTACATGCCGTACAAGGCCCACGTGCACCGCATCTGGACCGACCTCGCGCACCCTTGGGTCGTGGGCTACGACCGCAACGTCTTCGTGCGCGACTGGTGGCGCTACGTCGACATCGACCCCGCCGAGCGCGCCCGGCGTTTGAACTGAGGTGACATGAAACTTCCGATGACCTCGCTGTTTGCCGCAGGCCTTGTCGCGACACTCGTTGGCGCGTCGACCGCATCGACCGCGTGGGCCCAGCCGTCCGCCGTCCCCGCCACTTCGGTTGCGCCACAGAAGGTGCTGCGCTATGCGTTTCTCATTGCCGAGACCAGCCTCGACCCTGTCAAGATCGTCGACCTGTATTCGCGCACTCTCACGCCGCACATCTTCGAGGCCTTGTTCCAGTACGACCCGCTGGCCCGGCCGATCAAGGTCAAGCCGCTGACGGCCGCGGGCGAGGCAGTGTCCTCGGCCGACTTCCGTACCTGGACGGTCAAGGTCCGGCCGGGCATCTTCTTCGCCGCCGACCCGGCGTTCAAAAGCAACAAGCGCGAGCTGGTCGCCCAAGACTACGTCTACGCGATGAAGCGGTTCGCCGACCCGGCCAACAAGAGCCCGATCTGGCCCGGCATGGAGAACGAGAATTACCTCGGACTGAACGAGCTGCGCGAGCAGGCGCTCGCAAGCAAGAAGCCGTTCGACTACGACCGCGAGATCGATGGCATCCGCGCGCTCGACCGCTACACGATCCAGTACAAGATGCGGGACCCGCGCCCGCGCTTCGCCGAGGGCCTGGCGGGGAGTGACTTGGTTGGCGCGGTGGCGCGCGAGGTGGTCGAGTTCTATGGCGAGCAGATCGACGCGCACCCGGTCGGCACCGGCCCGTTCAAGCTGGTGCAGTGGCGACGTAGCTCGCGCATCGTGTTCGAGCGCAACCCCGACTACCGCGAGCGCTACTACGACGCAGAGCCCGCCGCCGACGACGCCGAGGGCCAGGCGCTGCTGGCGCGCTTCAAGGGCCGGCGCCTGCCGATGCTCGACCGGGTCGAGATCTCGATCATCGAGCAGGGCCAGCCGCGCTGGCTCTCGTTCGTCAACGGCGAGGCCGACTTCATCGAGCGGTTGGAGCCGACCTTCATCGCCACTGCGATGCCGGGCGGCAAAGTCGCGCCGAACCTCGCGAAGCGCGGCATCCGCGGCTACCAGCAGACCGAGCCCGGCGCGACCATGATGTTGTTCAACATGGAAGACCCGACCGTCGGCGGCTACACGCCCGAGCAAGTCGCGCTACGGCGCGCGATCGGCCTGGCCTACGACACGCCGCGCGAGGTGAGCTTGGTGCGCAACGGCCAGGCGATCGTGGCGCAGTCGCCGAACCTGCCGTTCACGACCGGCTACGACCCGAAGTTCAAAAGCGAATTCAGCGACCACGACCCGGCGCGCGCCAAGGCCCTGCTCGACCTGTACGGCTACCTCGACAAAGACGGCGACGGCTGGCGGGAGCGTCCCGATGGGTCCCCGCTGCTGATCGAGATGGGCGGCCAGTCCGACGCGCTCAGCCGCTCGCTCGACGAGCTGGTCGTCAAGAGCCTCGCCGCGGTCGGCATCCGCGTGAAGCTCAAGATTGCGCAGTGGCCCGAGAACCTGAAATCGGCGCGCGCCGGCAAGTACGTGATGTGGTCGGTCGGTGGCTCTGCCGCGAGCTCCGACGGTCAGGGCGCGCTGGCGCGCTACGACGGCCGGCAGATCGGCGGCCAGAACATGGCGCGCTTCAAGCGGGCCGAGTTCGACAAGCTGTACGACCGCATGCAGGAGATTCCCGACGGCCCTGAGCGCGCCGCATTGTTCGACGAGGCCAAGCGCGTCGCGGTCGCCTGGATGCCGTACAAGTTTCGGGTGCACCGGCTGCTGACCGACATGTCGTATCCGTGGGTGATCGGCTACCGCCGCGTGATTTTCTGGCAGGACTGGTGGCAGTACGTTGACATTGACACGTCGTTGAAGCCACAGAAGAAGCCATGATCGATCGCCGCCGCTGGTCGGCCGCGATGCTCGGCACGCTGGCGCTGCCAGCGCTCGGTGCTGCGCCCGAGGCGGGTGATGGCAACATCCTGCGGGTGCCGTTCGAGTCGGCCGAGACCGGTTTCGACCCGGCGCAGATCAGCGACCTGTACTCGGCCCGCGTCACTGCGCACATCTTCGAGGCGCCGTACCGCTACGACCTGCTCGCGGTGCCTGTCAAGGTGCGACCACTGACGGCGGCGGCGTTGCCCGAAATCAGCGACGACTTTCGCGTTTGGACGATCCGGCTGCGGCCGGGCATCTTCTTCGCCGACGATCCGGCCTTCGGCGGCAAGCCGCGCGAGCTGGTCGCGCAGGACTACGTTTATGCGATCAAGCGCATGTACGACCCGGCGACGCGCAGCCCGACCGTCTCGACCCTGGTAGAAGAAGGCCTGATCGGGCTCGATGCGTTGCGCGAGGCGGCGATCCGCGACAAAACGCTGTTCGACTACGAGACGCCCGTCGCGGGCGTGCGGGCGCTCGACCGCCACACACTGCAGTTCCGGCTGAAGGAGTCGCGGCCGCGCTTCGTCTCGAACCTTTGCAATTCGTCGATCTTCGGCGCGGTCGCGCGCGAGGTTGTCGAGACGTACGGCGACGACATCATGGCGCACCCGGTGGGCACCGGCCCGTACCGCCTGAAGAGCTGGCGGCGCAGCTCGCGCATCGTGCTCGAACGCAACCCGGGTTTTCGCGAGATGCTATATGACGGCGAACCCGCTGCAAACGACGTGCGGGGCCGGGCCTGGCTCGCGCGATTCGGTGGCCGGCGCCTGCCGCTGAACGACGGCGTCGAGATCTCGGTGCTCGAAGAGGGCCAGTCGCGCTGGTTGACCTTCCTGAACGGCCAGGTCGACTACGTGCGCGTGCCGCCCGAGTTCACCAACTTCGCGGCGCCCGGCGGGGCGCTCGCGCCGAACCTGGTGAAGCGCGGTATCGGCGTGCGCAAGTACGTGAACCCGGATTTCACGATGTCGTGGTTCAACATGGAAGACCCGGTCGTCGGTGGCTACACGCCTGACAAGGTCGCGCTGCGCCGGGCGGTCGGGCTGGCTTACGACATCGACCGCGAGATCCGCATCGTACGGCGAGGCAGCGCGATCGCGGCGCAGGCGCCGATGCCGCCCGGCACCTACGGCTACGACGCGGCGTTTCATACGGAGCAGAGCGAGCACGACCCGGCGCGCGCGACGGCGCTGCACTACCTCTACGGCTCCGTCGACCGCAACGGCGACGGCTGGCGCCAGCGCCCCGACGGCACACCGTTGGTGCAGAACATGTCGACGCAGACTTCGAACATCGAACGCCAGCTCGACGAGAACTGGCAGCAGAGCCTCGCCGCGATCGGCGTGCGCATGGTGTTCAGGAC
>JANMWQ010000611.1:0-2696 GCA_031394085.1 Rhizobacter sp.
CGACACGGTCGAAGGCCGCATGAACCAGGCCATCGCGCAGATGCAGGCGCTGCCGACCGTGCTCGCGCCGATCGTGCGCATCCGCAAGGAAGAACTGTCGTGAAGTACATCAGCACGCGCGCTGTTTCCAGTGCCGACAAGGCCGAGCGCAGCTTCTGCGAGATCCTGCTCGAAGGGCTCGCGCCAGACGGCGGGCTGTACCTCCCGACGCAGTACCCGAAAGTCGATGCGCAGACGCTCGCCAAGTGGCGCGGCCTCGCGTACCACGAGCTCGCGTTCGAGATTCTGTCGCTGTACATCGACGACATCCCCGCTGACGACCTGCGTGCGCTCGCTGCGAAGACCTACACGGCGCAAGTGTTCGGCACGGCGCAGATCGTCCCGCTGCGGCCGCTCGAATCCGGCGTCTACATCGAGGCTCTGTCGAACGGCCCGACGCTGGCGTTCAAAGACATGGCGATGCAACTGCTCGGCAACCTGTTCGAATACGAACTCGCGCGCCGCGATCAGCACCTGAACATCCTCGGCGCGACCTCGGGCGACACCGGCAGCGCGGCCGAGTACGCGATGCGGGGCAAGCGCGGCGTCAACGTTTTCATGCTGTCGCCCAAGGGCCGCATGAGCCCGTTCCAGCAGGCGCAGATGTTCAGCTTGCAAGACGCGAACATCCACAACATCGCCATCGAAGGCGTGTTCGACGATTGCCAGGACATCGTCAAGGCGGTCTCGAACGACCTTGCGTTCAAGCGCCAGTACCGCATCGGCACGGTCAATTCGATCAACTGGGCGCGGCTGCTGGCGCAGGTCGTTTATTACTTCGCCGGGTACTTCCAGGCGACGAAGGCAAATGACGAGACAGTGACCTTTGCCGTGCCGTCGGGCAACTTCGGCAACATCTGCGCCGGCCATGTCGCGCGGATGATGGGCTTGCCGATTGCCCGGCTCGTGCTCGCGACCAACGAGAACAACGTGCTCGACGAGTTCTTCCGCACCGGAACCTACCGCGTGCGAAGCAGCGGCGAGACCCGCGAAACGTCGAGCCCGTCGATGGACATCTCGAAGGCCTCGAACTTCGAGCGCTTCGTGTTCGACCTGCTCGGCCATGACCAAGACGCTGCGCAGCGCACGCGCGATCTGTTCAAGACCGAGCTCGACCGCAGCGGCGCGTTCACGATCACGCGCGAAGAATTCGCGCGCATCGCCGGCTACGGGTTCGTTTCCGGCACCAGCACGCACGCCGACCGGCTCGCGACGATTCGCGATACCGACACGCGCTTCGGTAGCGTCGTCGACCCACACACGGCCGATGGGCTGAAAGTGGCGCGCGAACTTCTCGTGCCCGGCGTTTCGACGATCGTGCTCGAAACCGCCTTGCCCGCCAAGTTCGCCGAGACCATCGTCGAAGCCATCGGCCGCGAGCCCGCCCGGCCCGCTGCGATGCAGGGCATCGAGCACCTGCCGAAGCGCTTCGAGGTGATGCCGGCCGATGCGGCGAAGGTCAAGGCCTTCATCGCGGCCAACGCGTGACTTTCTGATCCTTCTCCGAGCCTGACCGCATGACGCCCGAACGCGCTCCGATGCTGACGCTGGACGAAGCGCTCGCGCGCCTGCTTGGCGCCGTCGCACCGATGCCGGCTGAGACGCACGAGACCATGTCCACCTTCGACGCGCTGGGCCGCGTGCTGCAGCACGAGGTGCGCTCGACGCTCGACGTGCCGCCCGCCGACAACACCTCGATGGATGGCTACGCGATGCGTTGTGCCGACGTGCCCGCCGCCGGCACGCTGCTGCCGGTCAGCCAGCGCATCCCGGCCGGCGTCGTGGGCCAGCCGCTCCAACCGGGCACCGCGGCGCGCATCTTCACCGGCGCGCAAGTGCCGGCTGGCGCCGATGCGGTGGTGATGCAGGAGCAATGCGCCGCGGTCGACGGCGGCGTGCGCGTCGACACCGTGCCGGCGAGCGGCCAGTGGATTCGCCGTCGCGGCGAAGACGTGCGCGAAGGCAGCGTCGTGCTCGCTGCCGGCACGCGGCTCACGCCGCAGGCGCTCGGCCTGGCAGCCACGGTCGGCGCGGCCACATTGCAAGTCGCCCGCCGCCCGCGCGTTGCGCTGTTTTCCACCGGCGACGAGCTCGCGATGCCCGGCGAGCCGCTCAGACCCGGTGCGATCTACAACTCGAACCGTTTCACCTTGCGCGCCGCGATTCAAGCGATGGGCTGTGACTGCACCGACCTGGGCATCGTCCCCGACCAGCTCGACGCCACGCGCGAAGCGCTGCGCCGCGCGGCCCAAGGCAATGACCTGATCGTCACCTCGGGCGGTGTCTCGGTCGGCGAAGAAGATCACTTGCGCCCCGCCGTGCAAGCCGAGGGCCGCATCGAGCTCTGGCAGATCGCGATCAAGCCCGGCAAGCCGCTGGCCTTCGGCGAAGTGATGCGGCCCGACGGCTCGGCGGCGTACATCCTCGGGCTGCCGGGCAACCCGGTGTCGAGCTTCATCACCTTCTTGCTGATGGTTCGGCCGGTGCTGTTGCGCCTGCAGGGCGCCACCGCGTTGACGCCGAAGCGTTCGACGCTGCGCGCCGATTTCGATTGGCCGAAGCCCGACAAGCGCCGCGAGTTCCTGCGCGTGCGGCGCAACGATGCCGGCGGGCTCGATCTGTTCGCGAACCAGAGCTCGGGCGTGATGACCTCGGCA
>JANMWQ010000621.1:0-3343 GCA_031394085.1 Rhizobacter sp.
GCGAGCGCGACCACGCAGTTGACCGCGACCGTGGTCGAGAGGCCGACGTTCGCTGCCGACGTGACCCGCTCGGCGAGCCAGGTCGCGACCGACACCAGCGCGATCAAGGTGGGAAACGCACGCACGCTGTCCGCGACCGCGTCGGGCATCGGCAGCAACCGCCACGACGGCCGGCTCGCGCAGATCAGTGCATTCGAGAGGCCGAAGACGAAGCCGCCCAGCCATAAGACGCTCGCGAACACGCCGAGCAGCTTGGCCGGCGCGTCGGGCAGCGTGTTCTTCCAGTCGAGCACGCCGAACAGCACGATGCCGGCGATGCCGATCGAGAGCGTCCACTGCAACACGACCAGCAGCGCGTGCAACGAGCGGCGCAGCCGACCCGGCGGTGTGCGCGTCGTGAGCCGGCGCACCAGCCCGCTGCGCACCCACGCGATCGCCCAGCCGATGCCGATGACGATGAACGGCGCGAGCAGCCAGGCCGCCATCGGCGTGTTGGGCGCGGCGACGGTCAGGTCGGTGCCGAGCTTGGCGATGCGCGCTAGATCGGTCGGCAGGTCTTCGCGCAATTCCGACCAGAAGGCCATGCCGAGGATCGAGTTCGTGCGCTCGCCCAAACGCGCCTGGAATTGCGAACGCCGCAAGGTGCCGAGTTGTGCAGCAAGCTGCGTGTTCTCGATCGCGAGCAGCCGCGCCAGCTTGAGCTGGCCGTCGAGCGTGCCGCGGCTGCGGGTCAGCAGCGTGCGCTGGCTCGCCACGTCGGGCGCCTCCTTCGTGCCGGCCGCGGGTGTGCCGAGCTCGGCCACGCGCGCATCGAGGCTGCCGAGCTGCGGCGCGAGCTGGTCGGCGATGTCGGCCGCTTGCTGCTGCGCAGCGAGTGCGCCGGCGCGCAGCCGCTGCAGGTCGGCGTCGCCGAGCTTGTCGCTGTCGGCCAGCGAGCGCTGGGCCGTGTCGACCTGCTGGCGAATGCGGTCGAGCGACGCGTCGATGTCGACGGAGACCGACGGCGCGGGCGACTGCGCAGCCGCACCGGCGGCCAAGGCAGAGGCAGCGAGCAGCGCGGAGAACAGCGACGCGCCCAGCAGCCGCAGTCCTCGGTAAATGAAGCGATGAAAAAATGAGGGCATCGTGGGCAGGCCGTGAAGCGTTTCGTGCGGTTTCGGGCCGCGAAGCGTCTCGTTATACTCGTCCCTCACAGCGCCGATTTGTTCCGAATTGCGGGCGCTTTACAAATGCCGCTAAAGAGAGACGCCCACCCGGTGTCCGCCTTTGCCGCGGCGCCGGGTTTTTGTTTTCCGGGGTGTTCTTCGGGGGTTCGATTTGGTGGCCATCGGTTCCGTCGGCGAAGTTACGCCGCAGTTCGTTCACTTCGCGCCAGCGCTGCCGCTGCGCAGCGGCGCGCAATTGCGCGACTACACGCTCGCGTATGAAACCTACGGCGCGCTCAACGCCGACCGAAGCAACGCGGTGCTGGTCTGTCACGCGTTGAACGCGAGCCATCACGTGGCCGGCACCTACGCTGGCGTGGATGGGGCCAGCATCAAGGGCAGCGAAGGCTGGTGGGACAACCTCGTCGGCCCCGGCAAACCACTCGACACGAACCGCTTCTTCGTCATTGGCGTGAACAACCCGGGCTCGTGCTTCGGCTCGACCGGGCCGATGCAAACGAACCCCGACACCGGCAAGACCTACGGCGCCGATTTTCCGGTCGTCACCGTCGAAGACTGGGTCGACGTGCAGGCGCGGCTGCTCGATCGCTTGGGCATCGGGCAGCTCGCCGCGGTGCTCGGCGGCAGCCTCGGTGGCATGCAGGCGCTGAGCTGGTCGCTGCGCTACCCGGATCGGCTGCGGCACTGCATCGCGGTGGCGACCGCGCCCAACCTGTCGGCGCAGAACATCGCGTTCAACGAGGTGGCGCGGCGCGCGATCGTCACCGACCCCGAGTTTCATGGCGGCCATTTCTACGAGCACGGCACGCTGCCACGCCGCGGCCTGCGCGTGGCGCGGATGATCGGGCACATCACGTACTTGAGCGACGACGCGATGGAGGCCAAGTTCGGCCGTGAGCGCAAGGCAGGTGCGTCGGGCTTCAGCACCCAAGACATCGAGTTCGAGATCGAGAGCTACCTGCGCCACCAGGGCGACAAGTTCAGCGAATATTTCGATGCCAACACGTATTTGCTGATCACGCGTGCGCTCGACTACTTCGACCCGGCGCGCGAGTTCGGCGGCGACCTCACAGCCGCGTTCGCCGCAGCGCGCTGCAAGTTCCAGCTGGTGAGCTTCACGACCGACTGGCGTTTCGCACCGGCACGCTCGCGCGAGATCGTCAAGGCCCTCGTCGACCACAAGCGCGACGTGAGCTACGCCGAGATCACCGCACCGCACGGCCACGACGCGTTCTTGCTCGACGACCCGCGCTACCACGGCGTGCTGCGCGCGTGCTTCGACAACATCGCGCGGGGGCTGACGTGAGGATGAACTCATTCACTGCGGTGAAGTATTTCAGTGCAACGCCATGAGCGACCGCAAAGACATGAAACTCATCGCCGAGCTCGTGCCCAGAGGCTCGCACGTGCTCGACCTCGGTTGCGGCAACGGTGAGTTTCTCGCGCTGCTGCGCGAGACGCGCGGCTGCACCGGTTACGGCATCGAGATCGACGACGCGAACGTGCTCGCCTGCACGCAGCGCGGCGTCAACGTGATCCAGCTCAACCTCGAAGAAGGCCTCGCGCTGTTCGAAGACCAGAGCTTCGACGTGGTGCTGCAGATCGAAACCCTGCAACACCTGCGCAACACCGAGAAGATGCTGCGCGAGACCGCACGCGTCGGCCGCATCGGCATCGTCAGCTTCCCGAACTTCGCGCACTGGCCGAACCGCCTGCAAGTGGCCGCCGGCCGCATGCCGGTGACGCGCGTGCTGCCCTACCAGTGGTACGACACGCCCAACATCCGCGTCGGCACCTTTGCCGATTTCGAGGTGCTGGCGCGCAAAGACGGCTTGCGCATCCTCGACGCGTTCGGCATCCAGGCCGGCGCAGCGGTTCGGCGCTGGCCGAACCTGCGCGCCAGCGTGGCGGTGTTCAAGTTCGACCGGGGCTGAATGGGCGGCGGCTCGACGCCGCGGCCGACCCGGTCAGTTCGGCTCTTTTTCCTGCCCGAGCAGGTTTTGCTGCAACGCCCGGTCGGCCGGCTGCGATCCGAACCAGATGCTCAGCACCATGCCGAAGAACTCGGCGTCGCCCACCGGGTCGCCCTGTGGCTGGCCCTGGATGTAGAACTGCGTGCCCTTGCCGGGAATGAAATCCATCGCGAAGGTGTCGCCCGCCATCAGTTTGGCGCGGCC
>JANMWQ010000638.1:0-2694 GCA_031394085.1 Rhizobacter sp.
GCCGCGCTGGGCGGATGTGGTCCTGCTGCCGATCGTCAACCTGTTGATCGCGCTGGCCGTGGCCGGGCTCGTCGTCGCGCTGATCGGGCAGAACCCGGTGCAGGTGATGACGATGCTGGTGAAGGGCGCGTTCGGTACCGAGCGCGGCCTGTCGTACACGCTGTACTACACGACCAGCTTCATCTTCACCGGCCTGGCGGTGGCGCTCGCGTCGCACGGCGGCCTGTTCAACATCGGTGCCGAGGGCCAAGCCACGCTCGGCGGTCTGGGCACCGGGTTGGTCGCGCTGTGGCTGTCGACCAGGCTGCCCGCGCCGGTGCTGCTGCCGCTGATGCTGGTGGGCGGCGCGCTGTTCGGCATGGCCTGGGCGGCGGTGCCGGGCTACCTGCAGGCGGACCGCGGCAGCCACGTCGTGATCACGACCATCATGTTCAACTTTCTCGCCAGCACCCTGGTCGTCTACCTGCTCGTGAACCCGCTGAAGGCGCCCGGCAGCATGTCGGTCGAGAGCGTGCCGTTCGGGCGTGCGGCGCACTTGCCCGGCGTGCACGAGGCGCTGGCGTGGATCGGCATCGCGTGGCCGTCGTCGCCGCTGAACCTCAGTTTGTTCCTTGCGCTCGCCGCAGCGGTCGGCGTGTGGGCGTACCTGTGGCGGAGCCGCGCGGGTTACCGGCTGCGCACGGTCGGCGCCAGTGAAGGCGCGGCGGCCTATGCGGGCATCCACACGAAGCGGCAGGTGATTCTGGCGATGGGCCTGTCGGGCGCGCTCGCCGGCATGGTCGGCATGAACGAGATCGCCGGCGTCAACGGCAAACTGTTGCTCGACTTCGCGGGTGGCGCCGGTTTCACCGGCATCGCGGTCGCGGTGATGGGGCGCAACCATCCCGTAGGCATCGTGCTCGCGAGCCTGCTGTTCGGCGCGCTGTTCCAGGGCGGCGCGGAGGTAAGCTTCGAGATCCCCGGTTTCAGCCGCGACATGGTCGTCACGCTGCAAGGCTTCATCGTGCTGTTCTCGGGCGCGATGGCCTACGTGATCGCGCCGTGGGTCGCGAAGATTTTTCATTGGCGCGCGCGGCGAGCGGCACGCCACGAGCTCGGCACGCCATCGGGAGCATCGAATGGATGAGGCGCTGATCGGCGCGTTGACCGCGTCGACGTTGCGGGTGGCCACGCCGCTGATCCTGTGCGCGCTCGCCGGCCTGCTGGCCGAGCGCTCGGGCGTGGTCGACCTCGGGCTGGAGGGCAAGATGCTGTTCGCGGCGTTCGCCGCCGCCGCCGCGGGTGCGGCGTTCGGCTCGACGGCGATCGCGCTGTTGCTGGCCTGCGGTGTGGCGGTGCTGCTGTCGTGGTTGCACGGCTTCGCAACCGTGAGCCACGCCGGCGACCAGGTGGTCTCGGGCATGGCCATCAACATCATCGCGGCCGGCTTGACGGTGGTGCTCGGCATCGCGTGGTTCCACCAGGGCGGCCAGACTCCGCCGGTCGGCGACGCGGTGCGGTTGCGCCCGCTGTGGCCCGGCGCGCAGGCCGCTCTGCAGACGTCTTTGCAGGCCGTGCCGGGCATCGGCGGGTTTCTCGGCGCCGTTCTCGGCGCGGTATTGGGCGAGGGGCTGCTCAGCCACAACGCGCTCGTCTACGTTGCGCTCGCGCTCGTCGGCGGCGTGTGGTGGCTGCTGTACCGCACGCGCTTCGGCCTGCGCTTGCGTGCCGTCGGCGAGAACCCGCACATGGTCGATGCGGCCGGCGTTTCGGTGGTCAAGCTGCGCTACGCCGCGCTGACGCTCAACGGCGTGCTCTGCGGCCTGGCCGGCGCCTACCTCACGCTCGCGCAAAATGCCGCCTTCGCGCCCAACATGACCGCCGGCCGCGGCTACATGGCGTTGGCCGCGCTGATCTTCGGCAACTGGCGGCCGGTGCCGGCGTTGTGGGCCTGCCTGCTGTTCGGCTTTCTCGATGCCGCCGCGATCCGGCTGCAGGGTGTGCGCCTGCCCGGTATCGGTGAGGTGCCGGTGCAGGCGATCCAGGCGCTGCCGTATTTGTTGACCGTGATCCTGCTGGCCGGTTTCATCGGCCGCACCATCGCGCCCAAGGCGCTCGGCCTTCCGTATGTCAAAGAACGTTGAGAACACCATGACAGAACTCGAACGCGCGACACTTTTGCGCGCCGCCCGTGAAGCGCAAACACGGGCCTACGCGCCGTACTCGCGCTTCGCGGTCGGTGCCGCGGTGCTCGACGAAAACGGCAATGTCCACGCCGGCTGCAACGTCGAGAACGCCGCGTACCCGGAGGGCGTGTGCGCCGAGGCCGGTGCCCTCAGCGCGATGGTGCTGGCCGGCGGCCGGCAGGTGCGCGCACTCGCCGTCGTCGGCGACGGCGCCGGGCTCGTCACGCCGTGCGGCGGCTGCCGCCAGAAGCTGCGCGAGTTCGCGTCGGCCGACACACCCGTGCTGGTCGGCGACCGCGAGCACCTGCGCGCCGAGTTCACGCTCGCGCAGTTGCTGCCGTCGAGTTTCGGCCCGGAGAATCTGTCGCCATGACCCCACCGGCGCTCGCTCAGCTGACCGCTGCGCAGCAGGTGCGCGCACTCGCACCGACCGCGCAACCGCGCATCGCAATCGTGCTCGGCTCGGGATGGGGCGGGCTGACCGCGCGCATCGCCGAGCCGGTGCGCATTCGCTACGACGCGCTTGAAG
>JANMWQ010000660.1:0-1854 GCA_031394085.1 Rhizobacter sp.
GACGCGCTGCACGAAGATGCCCGGCGTGACGATGTGCTCCGGGTCGAGTGCGCCGAGCTCGACGATTTCGTGCACCGACGCGACCGTGAGCTTCGCGGCCATCGCCATGATCGGCCCGAAGTTGCGCGCGGTCTTGCGGTAGGTCAGGTTGCCCCAGCGGTCGCCGCGTTCGGCCTTGATGAGCGCGAGCGCGGCGTAGATCGGCGACTCGAACACATGCATGCGGCCGTCGATCTCGCGCACCTCTTTGCCCTTGGCGAGCTCGGTGCCGTAGCCGGTCGGCGTGAAGAAGCCGCCGATGCCCGCACCCGCGGCGCGGATGCGCTCGGCGAGGTTGCCTTGCGGCACGAGTTCGAGTTCGAGTCGGCCGCTGCGGTACAGGCCGTCGAAAACCTGCGAATCCGCCTGCCGCGGGAACGAGCAAATGATCTTGCGCACGCGACCGGCCTTCAGCAGAGCGGCCAGGCCGGTCTCGCCGTTACCGGCGTTGTTGTTGACGATCACGAGGTCGCGCGCGCCTTGCGCGATCAGTGCGTCGATCAGCTCGTTCGGCTGACCGGCACCGCCGAAGCCGCCGATCATCACGGTGGCGCCGTCGGGCGTGTCTGCAACGGCGTCAGCGGCGGACGCGACTTGCTTGTCGATCATGGGGCGGCGGGCCTTTTTGTCGGGGTCCTGCGAAAGGAGCCTGAAGAATAGCTGCAGGGGCGAACTGGCTCGCAAGTCGCGCCACGCCTGCATCGGCCCGGCGCGTGATCAGGGCTTCGGCGCTGTCTTTTGCTGCAGCTTCGCGCCGCCGCGGCCGACCGCCTCGCCGGTCTTGCGAACGCCCGTGCCGACTGCGTGGCCCGCTTTTTTCGTGCCGCGCTTGATGGCGGCGCCGGTGTTGTGCGCACCGCGCTTGACCGAACTCTCGGCGCGCGCTGCGGGGCCGGGGCGCGGATTGCGGTAGTCCTCGTAAGCCCGGTCCATGCGGGCGCGGCGGTCGGTGTCGGTTGTCGCGTCGGCGGCGAATGCCGGGGCCGTGAAGGCACCGACGAGTGCGGCGACAAGAACGAGTTGGCTGCGATTCATGTTGTTCACCTCAAGGTATTGCAAAGACGCCGACCTTAGAGGCGAGCCGGAAGCCGGGCCACCAGTCGAGATCGCGCGAGGGTGTCGGCGCCGTCCTACGGCGTGGTCACGATTCGAGCCGGACCCTAGACTTGTGGGCGGTCAGACATCCAGGGGAAGGCCCATGAAGATTCTTGTGACCGGGAGCGCCGGGCACCTCGGCGAAGCACTGATGCGCGGGCTGCGCGAAACCGCGCACGAGGCGGTCGGGATCGACTTGCTGGCGTCGAGCTTCACCACGCACATCGGCGGCATTGCCGACCGCGCGTTCGTCGCGCGCGCGATGCGCGGTGTCGACGCGGTGCTGCACGTGGCCACGCTGCACAAGCCGCATGTCGCCACGCACTCGAAGCAGGCGTTCATCGACACCAACGTCACCGGCACCCTGAACCTGCTCGAAGAAGCCGCCGCGGCGAAGGTCGGCGCGTTCGTGTTCACGAGCACCACCAGCACCTTCGGCGATGCGATGACGCCACCGCCCGGTGCGCCGGCCGTGTGGGTCGACGAGAGCTTGCGGCCGGTCCCGAAGAACATCTACGGCGCGACCAAGCTCGCCGCCGAAGACTTGTGCAGCCTGTTCCACCGCGAACACGGCCTGCCGTGCATCGTGCTGCGCACCTCGCGCTTCTTCCCCGAGCGCGACGACCAGCCCGACGTGGGCGACCGCTACGGGCTGGGCAACGCGCAGGTCAACGAGCTTCTGAACCGGCGTGTCGACATCGCCGACGTGTTCAGCGCGCA
>JANMWQ010000665.1:0-1685 GCA_031394085.1 Rhizobacter sp.
CTCAAGCGGCAGACACGCTGGCCAAGATCAAGTCCGCCGGCAAGATCGTGATCGGCACGCGCGATTCGTCGGCACCGCTCGCCTACACCACGGGTGACGGCAAATACACCGGCTACCACGTCGATGTCTGCCTGAAGATCGCCGAGGCGATCAAGGCCGATCTGAAAGCACCGACGATGCCGGTCGAGTACACCGTCGTGACCTCGGCAAACCGAGTGCCGCTGGTGCAGAACGGCACGGTCGACATGGAGTGCGGCTCGACCACCAACAACACCGCGCGCCAGGGCCAGGTGGCGTTCGCGCCGACCACGTTCGTGACCAACGTGCGCACCGCGGTGAAGACCAGCTCGGGCATCACCTCGATCGCGCAACTCAAGGACAAGACCGTCGCGACCACCACCGGCACGACCTCGGTGCAACTGCTGCGCAAGCACGAGAGGGCCAACGGCGTCGAGTTCAAGGAGCTCTTCGGCAAGGACCACGCCGATTCGTTCCTGCTGCTCGAGTCAGGCCGCGCCGATGCGTTCGTGATGGACGACAACATCCTCGCCGGTCTGATCGTCAACTCGAAAGCCCCGGCCGATTTCAAAATCGTCGGCGAGTCGCTGTCGGAGGAGCCGATCGCGATCATGATCCCGAAGGATGACCCGGCCTACAAGAAGCTGGTCGACGACGCGGTCATCGCGCTGATGAAGAGCGGTGAACTCGACAAGATCTACACGAAGTGGTTCATGTCGCCGATCCCGCCGCGCGCTGCTACGGTCGGTATGGCGATGTCGGCGTCGCTGAAGAACGCGATCGCCAACCCGAACGACAAGCCGGCCGAGACCTACAAGAAGCAATGAGCTGTTGAGGTCGATCCCAGCGCCGTCCGGCGCGAAGTTCGCCTAGATTGGAATGAGCGCGGCGTGGAGCCTTCTGCGCGGCGCTCTTTTCATTTGCTTCGACAATTCAAGAACGAAATCAGCGGGAGCGAGCCTTGGGTAAATGGGACTGGCAGGTGTTCTTCCAGGACACTGGGGGAGGGCAGACGTACCTGCAGTGGCTGATGTCGGCGTGGGGCTGGACGATGTCTGTCGCGCTGCTGGCACTCGTCATTGCGCTCGTTGTCGGCTCGCTCATCGGCATCCTGCGCACGGTGCCGAACAGGTGGCTGGCGATGTTCGGCGAGTGCTGGACCGAGTTGTTTCGCAACGTGCCGCTGCTGGTGCAGCTGTTCGTCTGGTACCACGTGCTGCCGGCGCTTTTTCTGCCGCTGCGCTCGGTACCGAGCTTTTTGCTGGTCGTGCTCGGGCTGGGTTTGTTCACCTCGGCGCGCATCGCCGAGCAGGTCAAGGCCGGCATCCAGACGCTGCCCATGGGCCAGCGCTACGCCGGCCTCGCGATGGGGCTGACGCTGCCGCAGACCTACCGGTACATCCTGATGCCGATGGCGTTTCGGATCGTCATTCCGCCGTTGACCAGCGAGTCGATGAACATCATCAAGAACTCGTCGGTCGCGTTCGCGGTCAGCATCGCCGAGCTGACTTTTTTCGCGCAGCAGGCCGCCGAAGAAACCTCGCAGGGCGTGGTGATCTACCTCGTGGTCACGGTGCTGTACTTCATCTCTGCCTTCGCCATCAACCGGATCGCGGTGTTCATCGAACACAAGCTGGTGGTGCCGGGCATGGTGGGGGCCGGCAAAT
>JANMWQ010000695.1:0-1821 GCA_031394085.1 Rhizobacter sp.
GCCCAGCACCGCGAGCACGGCGGCGAGCACGGTGAGGTTGAACTCCCACTGAAAGAACGCAAAGAAGCCGAGGATGATGACCACGTCGTGCAGGTTCGCGATGATGGCCGCGACCGCGAACTTCCACTCGAAGCGGATCGCGAGGTAGACCATGATGCCGATCACCACGGCGAGCAGCGCATAAGCGCCGTTCACCGCCAGCTCGCGCCCGACCTGCGGGCCGACATACTCGACACTGCGCTGCTGCACCGGCTCCGCCGCTGCACCCGCTGCACCACTGGCGGAACACATCGGCCGGCTGACCACCTCGCCCTTGTCGGTGGTGGTCTGACGAACGCTGACGGTGCCGCCCTCGGCCTTGCAAAGCGTGTCGAAGACAGCGGCTGCAACCGCCGTCTGCTGGGTTGCCTGGTTGGCCGGCAGACGAATCAGCACGTCGCGCGCGCTGCCGAAGTACTGCACCTGCAGTTCGCCGAAGTTCAGCTTCTCGACATTGGCGCGGATCTTCTCCAAGTCGGCCGTCTGCGCATAGCTCGCCTGCAAGTTGATGCCGCCGGTGAACTCGATCGAAAAATGCAGCCCGCGTGTGGCGAGGAAGAAGACGGCGAGAACGAACGTCGTGGCCGAGATGATGTTGAACACCAGCGCATGCCGCATGAACGGAATGTCGCGCCGGATTCTGAAGAACTCCATGGTGGATCCTTGTGCTGGTCTGTCAGGCTTGCGGCGTCAGATTTTCACGGCCGGCACTTCCGCCGGCGGTTTCCAGACCTGGCCGATCGCCACGCTCTTGAGCTTTTTCTGGCGGCCATACCAGAGGTTGACGAGGCCGCGCGAGAACACCACCGACGAGAACATCGAGGTCACGATGCCCAGGCAGTGCACGACCGCGAAACCGCGCACCGGCCCCGAGCCGAACGCGAGCAGTGCGAGGCCGGCGATCAGCGTCGTCACGTTCGAGTCGAGGATGGTCGCGAAGGCACGCTCGTAGCCTTCGTTGATCGCGACCTGCGGCGCTTTGCCGGCGCGCAGCTCTTCACGGATGCGCTCGTTGATCAGCACGTTCGAGTCGATCGCCATGCCCAGTGTCAGCGCGATCGCGGCGATGCCCGGCAGCGAGAGCGTGGCCTGCAGCATCGAGAGCAGCGCCAGCAGCAGCAGCAGGTTGAAGCCGAGCGCCAGCGTCGAGACGATGCCGAAGAACTGGTAGTAGACGCACATGAACAGCGCGATCGCGGCGAAGCCGAACAGCACGCTGTGGAAACCCTTGGCGATGTTGTCGGCGCCCAGGCTCGGGCCGATGGTCTTTTCTTCGATGATGTCCATCGGCGCGGCGAGCGAGCCGGCGCGCAGCAGCAGCGCGGTGTCGTTGGCTTCGCCGGCGGTCATGCGGCCCGAGATTTGGAAGTTCGCGCCGAGCTCGCCGCGGATCACCGGCGCGGTCACGACCTCGCCTTTGCCCTTCTCGAACAGCAGGATCGCCATGCGCTTGCCGACGCTGTCGCGCGACGTGTCTTTCATGATGCGCGCGCCTTTGGCGTCGACGGTGAGGTTGACCACCGGCTCGTGGGTCTGGCCGTCGAATCCGGGTTGCGCGTCGGTCAGGTTTTCGCCGGTCAGCACGACCTGGCGCTTGACGACCAACGGGCTGCCGTCGCGGTCGGCGAAGCGCTCGGTGCCGAAGGGCACCGGGCCGCTGCCTTTCATCGCCAGAATCGCTTCGGCGCTGTCGTCGACCATGCGCAACTCGAGCGTCGCGGTGCGGCCGATGATGTCTTTGGCCTTCGCGGTGTCTTGCACGCCGGGGAGCTGCACGACGAC
>JANMWQ010000719.1:0-1920 GCA_031394085.1 Rhizobacter sp.
GGGTCTCGCCCGCCTTGGGGCGGCCCGGCGCCGGGCTCGTCGCGTCGCGGTCGCTCATCCGAGCTTCTTCAGGCCGGCTGCGAACCGCTTCGCGTTCGCGACGTAGTGCTCGGCGCTGCGCTGCAGCCCGGCGATCTGCTCAGGCGTGAGCTGGCGCACCACCTTGGCGGGCGAGCCGACGATCAAAGAGCCGTCAGGAAATTCCTTGCCTTCGGTGACGAGCGCGCCGGCGCCGACCAGGCAATGCTTGCCGATCTTCGCGCCGTTGAGCACCACCGCCCCGATGCCGATCAACGAGCCGTCGCCCACCGTACAACCATGCAGCATCACCTGGTGCCCGACCGTGACGTTCTCGCCGAGCGAGACGGGAAAGCCCACGTCGGCATGCAGCACGCTGCCATCCTGCACGTTCGAGCCCTTACCGATTTTCAGCAGCTCGGTGTCGCCACGCAGGATCGCGCCGAACCACACGCTCGCGTCTTCACAGAGTTCGACGTTGCCGATCACCTGCGCGCTGTCGGCGACCCAGGCGCCTGCCGCGAGCCGCGGAGCGTGTTCATCGAGCTGGTACAGGGCCATGCGCATTGCCTCGGTTGGGGATGGGAGAATTCTAGGATGAGTGTTCTCGGATGAGTGCGCGCCAAACCGCCCTTGCGATCCTGTGCCTGAGCGACCCGGTCGCGAAGGCGGCGCAGACCCGCGCGCTGTACACCGATCTGCTCAGCCGCAGCGATGACGCCATGATCGACCCGGCCGAGCGCCTGGCCGATCCGGGCGAACTCCCGGGCCGCCCCGCACTGCCGCGCCTGCTGCACGCGAAACAGATTCCGAGCCGCACGCCCTTCACACTCGAAGGGCGCGCCGCGATGCTGCATGCGGTGACGCACATCGAGTTCAACGCGATCTGCCTCGCGCTCGACGCGGTCTGGCGCTTCGCCGACATGCCGGTCGCGTACTACCGCGACTGGCTGCGCGTGGCGAGCGAAGAAGCTTTGCACTTCACGCTGCTGCGCGAGCACCTGAATTCGCTCGGCTTCGACTACGGCGCCTTCGACGCGCACGACGGCCTGTGGGCGATGACGCAGCGCACCGCGCACGACGTGACCGCGCGCATGGCACTGGTGCCGCGCACGCTCGAAGCCCGCGGGCTCGATGCCGCGCCACCGATGCAGGCCAAGCTCGAGCGCGCCGGTGACCTGCGCGCCGTCGAGATCCTGGGCGTGATCCTGCGCGACGAGGTCGGCCACGTCGCGATCGGCAACCACTGGTACCGCTGGCTCTGTGCGCGCGACGGGCACGATCCGATCGCGCTCTACGCCGAGTTGACCGTGCGCTACCAGGCGCCGCGCCTGCGCCCGCCGTTCAACCACGCCGCGCGGCTGGCCGCCGGCTTCACGCAAGCCGAACTCAGCCTCTTGTCATGACCACGATCTTCATCGCCGGCTTTCACCACGAGACCAACACCTTCGCGCCCTCGCCGGCCGACTGGGCCGCGTTCACCTGCGGCGCCGGCTACTCGCCTTACGCGCGCGGCGCGGCGATGTTGGCGCAGATGGCGCCCACCAGCCAAGCGCTCGGCGGCTTCATCGGCGAGGCGCTGGAACACGGTTGGGCACTCCTGCCTTCGGTCTGGGCCGGCGCGATGCCGTCGAACAAGGTCACGGCCGAGGCCTTCGAGCGGATTTGTGCGGAGATCGTCGAAGACCTGCAGCGCGGCGGCTTCGATGCCGTGTTTCTCGACCTGCACGGCGCCGGTGTGGCCGAATGCGCGGACGACGCCGAGGGCGAATTGCTCGCACGCATCCGCGAAGTCATCGGCCCGGCAATGCCGATCGTCACCGCCCTCGACCTGCACGCGAACGTGACCGCGCGCATGCTCGCGCTCACGACCGCGATGACGGCCTACCGCACCTACCCGCA
>JANMWQ010000748.1:0-3565 GCA_031394085.1 Rhizobacter sp.
GGCACGTCGAACGAGACGGTGTACGCGGTGTCGGTCTCGCTGACATCGAGCGCCGGCGAGCGCGAGCTCACGGCGGCCACGGCATTGCTGAAGAAGCGGTCGAAAGAATCGTCGGCGGTGCGGCCGAACGAGGCGCGGGAGGCAGAGCGGGTGAGTGGCAGAACGAACATGGTGTGGCTCCTACAATCGGATTTGGTTGCTGCACCGTGCACCAACCATGCCGCTGAATTTGGAGCGGCATTTTTGTTTTCAAGGGACTTGAAATTGATGATCTTGCGAAGCCTTCTGAGCGCGTGCGCGGTGCTGTCGGGATTGATTGCCGTGGGCGCCCACGCTGCGCCCGAGCCGATCCGGATCGGCATGATCGAAGGCTTGTCGGGGTCGTTCGGCAATGCCGGCGAAGCGGTGCACCGCAACCTGCTGATCGCGGTCGAACGTGTGAACGCGCGTGGCGGTGTCAGGCTGCCGGGCGGCGCGCGGCCGTTCGAGTTGCTGCGCCTCGACAGCAAGGGCAACAACGAGGAGACGCTGGCGATGTTGAAGTCGGCGCTCGACCAGCAGGTCGGCTTCGTGATGCAGGGCAACAGTTCGGCGGCGGCTGCGGTACTGGTCGATGCGTTGAACAAACACAACGAACGCGAGCCCGATCGGCGTGCGCTGTTCCTGAACTACTCGGCGGTCGACCCGGCGCTGACGAACGAGAAATGCAGTTTCTGGCACTTCCGATTCGATGCGCATGCCGACATGCGGCTGGCCGCGCTGACCGATGTGTTGCGTGACGACACAAGCGTCAAGAAGGTCTATCTGATCGGGCAAGACTACAGTTTCGGCCAGCAGGTGGCCAAGCAGGCGAGGGCGAGCATCAAAGCCAAGCGCCCCGACATCCAGATCGTCGGCGATGAGTTGCACGCACTCGGCCGTGTGAAAGACTTCTTGCCCTATGCCGCGAAGATCAAGGCCAGCGGTGCGCAGGCAGTGCTCACGGGCAACTGGGGCAACGACCTGACCCTGCTGATCAAGGCGGCGCGCGAAGCCGGCGTCGACGCGCGCTTCTACACCTTCTACGGCAACGCGCTGGGTGCGCCGGCCGCCATCGGCGAGGCCGGCGTGGGCCGCGTGCTCGCGGTGGCCGAGTGGCACCCGAACGTCGGCACGGCCGCATCCGAGCGCTTCTACGCGAGCTTTCGCGAGCGCTTTCCGAAGCCGGCCGACGACTACGTGCATGCGCGCATGCAGGTGATGGTCGAGATGCTGGCGAGCGCGATCGAGCGCGCCCGGAGCACCGACGCGGTCGCGGTCGCGCGTGCGCTCGAAGGCATGAAGCTCGACAGCTCGACGCTCGGCGGCTTTCATGAAGGCACGATGCGCGCGGCCGATCACCAGTTCATCCAGCCGCTGTACGTGAGCGTGATGGCGCGCGCCGGCAGTGCCGGTGTGCCGCACGACAATGAAGGATCGGGCTTCGGTTTCAAGACGCTTCGCTACTTCGAGCCGCACCAGACCGAGCAGCCCACCACGTGCCAGATGCAACGCCCTGAAGGACTTTGATGCGGCAAGTCATCGACCAACTTCCCGGTTCCAAGATTCGCGAGGTCGCGAATGCGGGCATCGGTCGCGCCGACGTGCTGCCGTTCTGGTTCGGCGAGAGCGACGAACCCACGCCGGCCTTCATCCGCGACGCCGCGATCCGCTCGCTGAACGACGGCGAAACCTTCTACTCGCACAACCTCGGGCTGCCGGAACTGCGCGAGGCGCTGGCGGGCTATGTGTCATCGCTGCACGGGCCGGTGGCTGCCGACCGCATCGCGGTCACGTCGTCAGGCGTGAACGCGCTGATGCTCGCGATGCAGGCGCTTGCCGGCGCGGGTGACGAGGTTGTCGTCGTGGTGCCGGTGTGGCCGAACCTGACCGCGCAGCCGGCCATCCTCGGCGCACGCGTCAAGCGCGTTTCGCTGACGGTCAAACAAGGCGCGTGGCGGCTCGACATCGCGACCCTGCTTGCGGCTGTTACGTCCGACACCAAGGTGCTGCTCGTCAACGCGCCCAACAACCCGACCGGCTGGACGCTGACCCGCACCGAGCAGCAGACGATCCTTGCGCACTGCCGGCGCACCGGCACCTGGATCGTCGCCGACGAGGTCTACGAGCGGGTCTACTTCAAGCCCGGCAGCCGTTGTGCGTCGAGTTTCCTGGATGTCGCCGAGCCCGATGACCGGCTCGTTGTCGCCCACAGCTTCTCGAAGAGTTTTCTGATGACCGGCTGGCGGCTCGGCTGGTTGGTGCTGCCGCCCATCCTGGTGCCGGCGATGGGCAAGCTCATCGAGTTCAACACCTCGTGCGTGCCGGTCTTCGTGCAGCGCGCAGGACTGGCAGCGTTGGCCGGCGCGGCCGAATTCGTCCCCGGATTGATCGGTCGCCTGCAGCACTGTCGCGACACCTTGCTGCCGCAACTGGCCGCGCTGCCCGGCGTGCAGGTCGCGACGCCCGAAGGCGGCATGTACGCGTTCTTCCGCGTCGAGGGCTACGACGACTCGCTCGCGTTCGCCAAGCGCCTCGTCACCGAGGCCGGTTTGGGCTTGGCGCCCGGTGCAGCGTTCGGCGACGAGGCCGAAGGCTGGCTGCGCTGGTGTTTTGCTTCCCACGAGCCTGCGCGCTTGACACAGGGGGTCGAGCGGCTCAAATCCTTCCTCGGTCTATAATTCGCGGCTTCGCGCATGCACCACCGTGCAGGTGCGAAAGTGCAGACGCGAAGCAAAGGCACGCCACTGGTCGGTTTCACCGGTGTGCGCAAGTGAAGCTCCCGGACTCGCCAAGACAGATTGGCAAGGCAGAGAGCGCAACCGAAACCGTGGCATTCCGCATCGGCGCACAAGCAAGCGTTGGGGTGACTCGGTTTCATGAACTGGAAACGAGAAATGTCCAACGCAACCATCGACAAAGCGGCAATAGTCGCGGAACACGCCCGCGGTACCGGCGACACTGGATCGCCCGAAGTGCAAGTCGCGATCCTGACCGCGCGCATCAACGACCTGACGCCGCACTTCAAGGCCCACATGAAAGACCACCATGGCCGCCGTGGTCTGTTGAAGATGGTCAACCAGCGCAAGAGCCTGCTGTCCTACCTGAAAGGCCGTGACGCGCCGCGTTACATCGCCCTGATCCAGAAGCTGGGTCTGCGCAAATAGTCGAAGTTCGATACAAGAGAGCCTGTCTGGAATTCGCCAGCACAGGCTTTTCGTTTTTTCAGTCGCCCCCTGCAATCAGGGCAGGAACTGCCGGCGCTGCTGTGTCATTCCACCGATGTTCTCCGGCGAGAGCAGCTCTGGAATGGCATCGTGCCCAACGTTCCGCGAGGTTCCGTCACCAGGGTCCGACGCGACACAACCACCGGAGAGACACGCATGAGCATGTTCAACAAAGTTACCAAGACGTTCCAATGGGGTCAGCACACCGTCATCCTCGAGACCGGTGAAATCTCCCGCCAGGCCGGCGGCGCGGTGATCGTCAACATCGAAGACACCGTGGTGCTCGCGACCGTCGTCGCCGCCAAGAACCCGAAGCCGGG
>JANMWQ010000750.1:0-2518 GCA_031394085.1 Rhizobacter sp.
TCGGGCACCTGCTCGATCACGTCCATCTCGCGGTTCAGGAACGACAGCCAGCGCGGCTGCGGCTGCTCGATCACGCTGATCTCGACCCGATCGACCATCGGCAGCTTGCGGCCTTTGAGTTGCGCCACCGCTGACTGCGCGAGCGCGTCGCCGGTCGGCGCATCTTCGTTGTAGAACTCGTCGCGGTAGTTCGGGTTCTTCTCGAACGCGATCAGCGAGCTGCGCTTCCAGGCCGCGAGGCGGAACGGCCCGGTGCCCACGGGGTGCTCCATGATCTTGTCGCCATAGGCCTCGACGACCTCGCGCGCCATCGCGCCGGTGACGGCCGGGTCGCTCAATTCATCGACGAAACGCGGGTTGGGCTGGCCGAGTTTGAATTGCAGCGTGTAGCGGTCGAGCGCGCGCAGGCCGGGGGCTTGGGTGTCGTAGTCGAACGGCTTTTTGGACTTGATCACGGCGTCGCGCAACTCGTTCAGGCCGACGATCTGGTTGTTGGAGATGGACGCGTAGCTGCTGCTCTTGAGGCGCGGGTCGTAATGGCGCTTGATCGAGTACACGTAGTCGGCCGCGACCAACTCGCGCTTGCGGCCCTTGAACGCCGGGTCGTCGCTGAAGAAGATGCCGGGGCGCACGCGGATCGTGAAGGTCTTGAAGTCGGCCGACGCCTCGGGCAGCGCCACCGCGGTGTTTGCAATCGCGCGCACCGGCCGCGCGAGGAAGGCATACGCATAGAGTGCGTCGAACACGTTGGCCATCATGGTGCGGGAGTACGCGTCCGACACCTGCGGCGGATCGAAGCCGCTTTCGGCCGCGCGGATCGCGTAGCGCAGCACCTTCTGCGGCGCGGCAACGGGTCGGGCACCGACCGCTGCCTCGGGCGTCTCGGCACCTTGCGCAAGCGCGACAGCGCAGGTCAGCATCGCGCCCACCAGCAGTCGGCGCGCGGCCCGGTGCAGGGCACTTCGGTACATGTTGTCGACTCCTCGTGGGTGTTCGGCGCCTGCGCCGGCAGGGTGTGCAGGGCGGGCCGCCGCGAAGTCTATTGCACCGCCGGCCCGGCGCTTGCTTCATGGTTTGCCCACGGGTGGGGCGCGCGGCGCAGACCTTAGACTCGCGTGCCTCATCGGCGCCGCCGGCCACAAGTCAACGGCGCCTGTTCGTCCATCGACAACCTTGCTGGAAAGCTTCTCGCGCATGGCGGCCTACCTGATCCGACGCCTGTGGCAAATGATCCCGACCTTGTTCGGCGTCGTGCTGCTGGTGTTCCTGCTGTTCAAAGCCTTCGGCGGCGACCCCGCCGAAATTCTCGGTGGCCTCAACGCGACGCAGCAGCAGGTCGATGCGATCCGCCAGCAACTCGGGCTGAACGAGTCGTACCTGACCCAGTTCGGCATCTTCCTCAAGCAGATCGTCACCTTCGATTGGGGCAAAAGCTGGGCCACCAACGAGGCCGTCAGCAACCTCTTCGCGACGCGCCTGCCGGCCACGCTGACGGTGATGGTGCCGATCCTGATCCTCGACACGCTGCTTGCGATTCCGTTCGCGATGGGCGTGGCTTATGTGCGCGGCTCGCTGACCGACCGCGCGATCATGGTGTTGACCACCATCGCGCTGTCGATCTCGTTTCTGGTCTACGTGATCGTCGGCCAATACGTGTTCGCGTTCCAGCTCGGCCTGTTCCCGGTGCAGGGCTGGAGCGACAGCGTCTGGACCAACCTGACCACCTACGCGCCGCTGCCGGTGCTGCTGGCGGTCGCCGTCTCGCTCGCGCCGACGACGCGCCTGTACCGCACCTTCTTCCTCGACGAGATCGGCCACGACTACGTGCGCACCGCCCGCGCCAAGGGCCTGACGGAGCCGGTGATCCTGATGAAGCACGTGCTGCGCAACGCGATGATCCCGATCCTCACCAACGTGGCCGTGAGCCTGCCAGGCATCTTCGTCGGCTCGTTCCTGATCGAGGTGTTCTTCTCGATCCCGGGGCTCGGGCGCGAGATTTTGCTGGCGGTGAACCGCAGCGACTACCCGGTGATCCAGGCGTTCGCGATCTACATCGCGGTGATCACGATGGTGGTCAATCTGTTGACCGACATCCTCTACAAACTCGTCGACCCGCGCGTGGTGCTGAAATGAGCTCGACCTTGGTGAGCCCGCAACTGACGCCGAGCATGACGCGTGGCAAGGGCGTGTGGGCCGCGGCGGCCACGCGCTTCAAGACCGACCACGTCGGGCTGGCATCGCTGGTGATCGTCGCGTTGTTCTTGCTGCTGGTGCTGGCCTCGGGTCTCGGCCTGATCGCTGCCGACTGGCAGACCGAGCGCGGCGTGCCCGATGCACCGCCGACCTTCATGGGCCCCGCGGCGGCGACCCAGAACACCGCCATCGCGGGGCCGAGCGGACCCAACGTCGACATCTCGGCAATCGACCCGCTCGCACCGCGCTATGCGGAATGGGCCGAGGCAGCGAAGAAGTACCAGACCACCGAAACCGTCAAGGCGACGACGCTGCCGTTCGGCGG
>JANMWQ010000004.1:0-2009 GCA_031394085.1 Rhizobacter sp.
GCGATTCGCGATGATTGCCTCCAGCGTCTTGTCGTCTGCGACCGGCTTGACGGTGCCCAGCTTGAGCATCGGCGCGGTCTTGCGCACCTTCGCGAGGCCCATCATTTCGAGCCCGCGGATGTAAGCCCAGCCGATGTCGAACTCGTAGGGCTTGACCGACAGCTTGGCCGAGGTCGGGTAGGTATGGTGGTTGTTGTGCAACTCTTCGCCACCGATGATGATGCCCCAGGGCGAGATGTTGGTCGACGCATCGGCCGCCTCGAAATTACGGTAACCCCACCAGTGACCGATGCCGTTGATGATGCCGGCTGCGGTGATCGGGATCCACGCCATCTGCAGCGCCCACACGGCCGCACCGATCGCGCCGAACAGCGTCAGGTTGATCAGCAGCATCACGCCCACACCCTGCCAACTGAACCGCGTGTACAGGTTGCGCTCGATCCAGTCATCGGGCGTGCCCAGACCGTACTTGGAGATCGTCTCTTCGACCTTGGCTTCGGCGCGGTACATCTCGCTGCCGGTGAGCAACACGGCCTTGATGCCGCGGGTCTGGGGACTGTGCGGGTCTTCTTCGGTCTCGCACTTGGCGTGGTGCTTGCGGTGGATCGCGACCCACTCCTTGGTCACCATGCCGGTCGTGAGCCACAGCCACAGGCGGAAAAAATGCGACGGGACCGCGTGCAGTTCGAGTGCGCGATGTGCCTGCGCGCGGTGCAGGAAGATCGTGACCGATGCGATCGTGATGTGCGTGACCACCAATGCGAACAACAGCACCTGCCACCACGAGGCCCCGAGCAGGCCGTTGGCCAGCCAGTTGATCAGCGCGTCCCAAACCAGCATCAACGAATCCATTTCGTACCTTTTGAGCCTGCTTGAAATACAGGCACTTGATTGTAGGGGAGAGGCCTTGGCCGACCCTTCGATTTGACGGGTATGGCCCTGTTAGTTCCTGCTATTTCGGGGCGTGCACCGCGATCTCAACGCCGCTCCCACACCGCTGCGAAAAAACCGTCGGTTCCGTGGCGGTGCGGCCACAGGCGCAGGTAGTCGCCGCGCACCAGCGTATCGGCCTGCGCCACATGCGCTTTCGTCAACGCTTCGACGGCCGGCACAACCTTGAAATCGGCCTCACGCTCTGCCGTGAAGGCCTGCGCGATCTCCTCGTTTTCGACGTCGAGCAGGCTGCATGTCGCGTAGACAAGGCGACCGCCCGGCTTCAGCAATCGCGACGCGCTGGCCAGAATCGCCGCCTGCTTGACACGCATTTCCTCGATCGACTGCGGGGTCTGGCGCCACTTCAGATCGGGGTTACGGCGCAGCGTGCCCAGCCCCGAGCAGGGCGCATCGACCAGCACGCGGTCGAGCTTGCCGGCCAATCGCTTGATGCGCTCGTCGCGCTCGTGGGCGATCTGCACCGGGTAGACGTTCGAGAGGCCGCTGCGGGCCAGCCGCGGCTTGAGCGACGCGAGCCGGTGACCAGAGATGTCGAACGCGTACAGGCGCCCGGTGTTGCGCATCTCGGCGCCGAGCGCGAGCGTCTTGCCGCCGGCGCCGGCGCAAAAGTCGGCGACCATCTCGCCGCGCTTGGCGCCCGTCATCAGCGCGAGCAGCTGGCTGCCTTCGTCTTGAACTTCGACATCGCCGCGCATGAACACATCGAGCTTGTGCAGCGCCGGCTTGCTGGCGATGCGCAGGCCGAGCGGCGAATACGGCGTCGGCAGCGCTTCGATGTTCTCGGCCTTGAACGCCGCCTGCGCATCGTCGCGCTTGGCCTTGAAGGTGTTGACGCGCAGGTCGAGCCCCGCGCCCTGGTTCATCGCCTCGACGAGTGGCCAGAACTCGTCGCCCACGGCTGCCTGCAATCGCTCGGCCAGCCACTCGGGCAGGTTGTGGCGCAGCTTGTCGGGCAGCGCACTGCGGTCGACCTGGCTCACCTGCGCGAGCCATTGCTGCTCGGTTTCGTTCAGCGCCGCGCGCAAGAAGCCCTCGTTGCCCTGCCACGCGAGCAC
>JANMWQ010000015.1:0-2787 GCA_031394085.1 Rhizobacter sp.
GGCCGAGCGTGATCTTGTCGAACGACGGCGAGGTGATCGGCCGGTTTTCGACCGCGTATCAAGCGCCGGTGGCCCTGAAAGACGTGCCGAAAGACCTGATCGACGCGCTGATCGCGACCGAAGACCACCGCTTCTACCAACACCACGGCATCGACCCGACCCGCATTGCCGGCGCGGTCTGGGGCATCGTGCTGCACGGCAAGATGGCCGGCGGCTCGACGCTCACGCAGCAGCTCGCGCGCAACCTGTTCCCGCAGGAAATCGGCAACGAGCAGAGCCTGAACCGCAAGCTGCGCGAGGCCATTACCGCGCTGCGCATGGAGCGCACGAGCAGCAAGAACCAGATTTTGGAGAGCTACCTCAACAGCGCGCCGTTTCTCTACAACGTGCGTGGCATCGAGATGGCCTCGCGCACCTACTTCGACAAGCCCGCCGCGCAGCTCGACACCGCGCAGTGCGCCACGCTCGTCGGCATGCTCAAGGGCACCGAGCGCTACAACCCGGTGCGCAACCCGGGGCGCGCGCGCGATCGCCGCAACCTCGTGATGGCGCAGATGGTCAAGCACGGCACGCTGCCGCCCGCGCGCTACGAACAGCTCCGCGCGTTGCCGCTGGTGCTCGATTTCAAGCGGCCGGAAGACGGCGACATCGGCCAGGCGCGCCACTTCGTCGCGCATGTGCGCGAGCAGCTCGTCGACTGGGCCGATGCGCACGATGTCGACCTCGACACCGACGGCCTCGTGATCCGCACCACGCTCGATGCCAGGCTGCAGCGCCTCGCGCAAGATGCCGTCGTGCAGCAGACCGCGCTGCTGCAGCGCATCGCCGGCGAAGAGTGGAGCGACGCACGTTTGCGCACCGCGCGCGTCCAGACCGCGGTAGCGAAGAGCCCGGCACCGGCCAAGGGCGAACCCGCCGCGCCCTTCGCGCACTTCTGGAAGCAGCACCCCACGATGCTGCGCGACATGGCGCGCGACACGCCGCAGTTCCGCCTCGCCAGGCAAGCCGGCCAGAGTGAAGCGCAGGCGCTCGACAGCGTGCTCGCCGATGCCGACACGATGACCACGCTGCGCGCCGACAAGACGCGGCTGTCGGCCGGCTTCATCGCGATCGACCCCTCGAGCGGCGCGGTACGTGCCTGGGTCGGCAGCCCCGATTTCGCGCGCGACCAGTTCGATCACGTCGCGCAGGCCAAGCGCCAGCCGGGCTCGACCTTCAAGCCCTTCGTCTACGGCGCGGCGCTGCAGCGCGGCATGTCGACCGAGCACCAGTACCTGGACGGCGCGATCGACATCGCGCTCACCGACGGCAGCGTCTGGCAGCCGACCGACGGCAGCGGTCCGAGCGGCGAGATGATGACGATGCGCGAAGGCCTGGTGCAGTCGAAGAACACGATCACCGCGCAGGTGATGCAGGCCGTCGGCGCCGAGGCGGTCGCGGGCTTCGCGCAGGTGGCCGGCGTGCGTGACTCCCCGCTCGACCTGGTGCCCTCGCTCGCGCTCGGCACGAGCCCGGTCACGCTGTTGGAGATGGGCAACGCGTATGCCACGCTCGCCTCGCTCGGCGAACGCCGGCCGCCGCTGCTGATCGCGCAGATTGCCGACCGCGACGGCAAGGTGTTGGAGAGTTTCGAGTCGGCGCCCGAGCGCGTGCTCGACCAGGTGGTGATCGAGAACCTCGTCGACGTGATGCGGGGCGTGGTGCAGACCGGCACCGGCGCGGCGATTCGCGGCGAGTGGGGCGTCAAGGGCGATCTGGCCGGCAAGACCGGCACGACCCAGAACAACACCGACGGCTGGTTCATGCTGATGAGCCCGAAGCTGGTGGTCGGCGCCTGGGTCGGCTTCAACGACCCGCGCGTGACGATCCGCAGCAACTACTGGGGGCAGGGCGGGCACAACGCGTTGCGCCTTGTCGGCGCGTTCATGCAGCAGGGCCAGAAGGCCAAACTGATCGACGCGAAGGCCGAGTTCCCGCAGGTCGTGCGCGACGCGCCCGAGGTGCCGGCCGATGCGGCCACGGCGCCCGATGCCTCGGCATCCGAACCGGACGCAGCTGCCGGCATCGCCGCGTTGTTCGGCCTGCCGGCGCCTGTGCCGCGCGCGCCGGGGTCGCCCGCAGACGCGGCGGTCAGTCAGCAGCAGCGCGATCAGGCGCAGGGGCGCTGACGGTCTGCGCTTCTCGAATCATCTCGCCGGCGCCAGGAACAACGCCGGGTCGACCATCGCGCGGTTCAGGGTGACCGACCAATGCAGGTGCGGGCCGGTGGCGCGGCCGGTCATGCCGACGGCGCCGAGGGGCGCGCCGGCGGGCAGCACATCGCCCACCTTCACGACGATCGCCGACAGGTGGCAGTACATCGTCAGCCAACCGGCGCCGTGGTCGAGCCAGACGGTGTTGCCGTTGAAGAAGTAGTTGCCGGTGTCGATCACCCGGCCGGCCGCAGGCGCAACCACCTTTGTGCCTTGCGGGGCTGCGATGTCCATGCCGCTGTGCGGGTTGCGCGACTGGCCGTTGAACACGCGGCGCAGGCCGAACGAACTCGATCGTCGGCCGGGCACTGGCGGGGCCAGCCGCAAGGTCTCGGGCACGGCCGCGCTGAAGGTGGCGATCACCTCCTTCAGGTGAGCGCTCTCGCGCTCGTAGCGCGCGAGGTCGTCGGTCGACAGATCGACCTGGCCCGGCGCCACGCTCAGGCGCTGCTCGGCGTAGCGGAACGGCTTGACCGCGAACGGCAGCTCGGTCTCGGCGCCGTCATGTTGCAACCGAAGGCGCGCGACGCCAGGT
>JANMWQ010000002.1:0-2759 GCA_031394085.1 Rhizobacter sp.
CGCGCGCGGTCGACCCGCGCCCAGCCCGAAGGACATCACCATGTCGAGCTTGAAATACCCCCGCGCCGGTGGCGTCGAAGCGCCGCTTTCACCCCGTGAAGCGGCATTGCGATTCGCCGCGATCGGCTTGCGCAGTGCCAGGGCTGCGCTGGCTCGCCTGTCGCGCCGCTTGGCGCAACCCGCCAGCGGTGCGGGTCTGCCCACGCAGCATCTGGAGTTCTACGCCGAAGCCGGCGCTCCCGAAGGTGCGCTGTATCTCGATGGCCAATTCGTCGGCTGGGTCAGCGGTGTGCAGCGGCTGTGATCGCCGCGCGAGCGGTACACCGGTTGTCGGTGGGCCGCTCGCTCGCGTTCAGCGCATCGCCAGCGGCAGCTTGCAGTGGGGCGCCAGAAAGCGGCGTTCGATTGCGGCGAGGTCGCCGGCACCCAGGCCGAGCGCAGCCGCGGCGAAGTTGTCTCGCAGATGGCTCTCACGCACCGCCTTCGGGATCACCATCACACCCGGCTGCGCCATCAGCCACGCGAGCGCCACCTGCGACGCAGTGGCGCCGTGGCGGTCGGCCACTTCGTGCAGCACCGGCTCGTCGATCAACCCGCCCTGGTCGAGCGGGCAATAGGCCATCAACGGCATCGCGCGTTCGCGCTGCCACGGCAGCAGGTCGAACTCGGCGCCGCGAGCGCTGAGCGAGTAGTACACCTGGTTGGCCGCGCAATGCGCGCCGCCGGGCAGGCCGCTCAGTTCGTGCATCTCGCCGGTGTCGAAGTTGCTGACGCCCCAGCGGCGGATGCGGCCCTCGGCCTCCAGGGCCTCGAACCCGGCGACGGTCTCGCGCAGCGGATGCGGGCCGGGCCAGTGCAGCAGGTAGAGGTCGATGTGGTCGAGCGCGAGGCGCTTCAAGCTGCGCGCGCAAGCCGCCGCGAGCCCGGCCCGGTTCGCATTGTGCGGATAGACCTTGCTGACGATGAAGAGCTCATCGCGCGTCACTGTGCCGACGCGCAGCGACTCGGCCACCGCCTGCCCGACGACCTCTTCGGCACCGCCTTCGCCGTACATCTCGGCGGTGTCGATGACGCGGTAGCCGATCTCGATCGCGAGCCGCACCGCGGCGACTTCGGCGGCGCGGGTGCGGGTTGATTCACCCATCTTCCAGGTTCCCAGTCCGATCGAAGGCAGCTTCGCGCCGTCAGGCAATGTGACAGTGTTCATGGCAACTTCCGGAAACGCGATACTCGATGCTAGACCACACCGCATGAGCGCGAACGGCGCCGATCAACGGAGACAAGCCAGATGACCACCACTTTCGTCGTCGAGAAGAAGACGCTCGCCAACACCCACTGGGTTCGCAGCGAACCCGCACCGCTGACCTTTGGTGCCGTGCGGCTGGCGATCGACGGCTTTGCGCTGACCTCGAACACCATCACCTACGCCGCGTTCGGCGACGCGATGAATTACTGGGGCTTCTTTCCGACCGGTGACCCGACCACAGGCTGCATCCCGGTCTGGGGCTTTGCGAACGTGATCGAGTCGCGTCGCGAAGGCGTCGCGGTCGGTGAGCGGTTCTACGGCTACTTTCCGATCGCGACCGATGTGGTGCTCGAGCCGGCCCGCATCCACGTGGCCGGTTTTTCCGATGGTGCCGTGCACCGCCGCGAACTGCATGCCGTCTACAACCACTACCTGCGCTGCAGCGCCGACCCGGGCTACACGGCAGCGCGCGAGGCCGAGCAAGCGCTGCTGCGGCCCCTGTTCATCACCTCGTTCCTGATCGACGACTTTCTGGCCGACAGCGGGTTCTTCGGCGCGCAGGCAGTGATTTTGTCGAGCGCATCGAGCAAGACGGCCTACGGCACCGCGTTTTGCCTCGCGCAGCGCCGCAGCGCCGGCGGCGCGAAGGTTATCGGGCTCACGTCGCAAGCCAATCTAGCGTTCACGCGCAGCCTCGGCTGCTACGACGAGGTGATGACCTACGACGCGGTCGCCACGCTGCCGGCGGATGTGCCGACGGTGTACGTCGACTTCAGCGGCAGCGTTGGGCTGCGCGCGAGCATCCATCGTCATTTCGGCGACCGGCTGACCTACAGCTGCTCGGTCGGCGGCACGCACTGGGACGAACTCGGCAGCGGCAAGGGCCTGCCCGGCCCGAAGCCGACGCTGTTTTTCGCGCCGGCGCAAATCAAGAAGCGCCATGCCGATTGGGGCGCCGCCGGATTTCAGCAACGCACCGCCGACGCCTGGGCAGCGTTCATGCGGCCGGTGACGGCGACCGAAAAGCCGTGGTTGCGCGTCGTGCGCGGCCAGGGCGCAGCGGCAATCGAATCGACCTACGCCGCGCTGCTCGGCGGCAGCACCAACCCAGCCGAGGGCCACATGCTGGCGGTCGGGCCGATCGGCTGAACAGCACGCCCGTGAGCTCAAGCCCGGCCACTGCCGCGCCGATATCGAACGCATGTCGATGACACATCCCGCGGCGTCGCTCCTGCCCCAACTCCCGCACCCGCTGCGCGACCTGGCCGCGTGGACCGCGCATTTCCGGGCGGCCGAGATCCCGGTGCTCGCGCAGACCGCCGAGACGCTCGAAGCGTTGCGCGCGAACGAAGACAGCGTCGACGCGAACAGTCTCGGCGAAACCATCGCGAACGACCCGCTGATGACACTCAAGGTGCTGGCTTATGCCGCCACGCACCGCAGCGCGCGCGCCGTCACCGATGTCGAGACCGTGATTTCGGCGCTGGTGATGGTCGGCATCTCGCCATTCTTC
>JANMWQ010000006.1:0-3050 GCA_031394085.1 Rhizobacter sp.
GGTCTTCGCGCTGGTTGATCGCTTGCTCATGGTTGCTCCTGATGCGGGTTCACCAGCCTAGCGAGCGGCTTGTCGCGAACTATCGGCCCGTTCGCCGCAGCGATGTAGGACGGTGCCGCCTATACGCCGTCGGGCGTATTGGCCCCTGCGCGGCGCTTGCATAACCTGCGCGGGTGCAAGGCGGCAGCGGCATGCCGCTTGCTCGATCGATGCCGAGCCATCACAAAGCAACCCACAAGAGCGTGACCCCATGAACACCACCCGCCGCCAAGCCGGCAAATCCCTCTCGGCCGTCGCGCTGGGCGTCGCCGCCCTCGGCTTCGCCTCGCTCGCACAGGCCCAGGCCACCATCAAGGTCGGCGTGCTGCATTCGCTGTCGGGCACGATGGCGATCTCCGAGACCGTGCTGAAAGACACCGCGCTGATGGCGATCGAAGAGATCAACGCCAAGGGCGGCTTGCTCGGCAAGAAGCTGGAGCCGGTCGTCGTCGACCCGGCCTCGAACTGGCCGCTGTTCGCCGAGAAGGCCAAGCAGTTGATCGGGCAAGACAAGGTCGTCGTGACCTTCGGCTGCTGGACCAGCGTGAGCCGCAAGTCGGTGCTGCCGGTCTATGAAGAGATGAACAGCCTGCTGTTCTACCCCGTGCATTACGAAGGCGAAGAACTCAGCAGGAACGTGGGGTGCTGCTCGGCACCGACTACGTCTACCCGCGCACCACCAACAAGATCCTGCGCGCCTTCCTGAAGAGCAAGGGCGTGAAGGATGCCGACATCGACGAGAAGTACACGCCGTTCGGCCACGCCGGCTACCAGACCATCGTCGCCGACATCAAGAAGTTCTCGGCTGGCGGCAAGGCCGCGGTGGTCTCGACCATCAATGGCGACTCGACGAGCCCGACGCCGGCATGACCGATGAAGAAACCGAGCGCACGGCCGAGTTGTTTCTCTCGCTCGAAGGCAAGCATTCGCTGGTCGTCGTCGAACACGACATGAAGTTCATCGGCGAGCTGACGCAGAACGGGCGCAACGGGAAGAAGGTGACGGTGCTGCATGAGGGCTTGGTGTTGGCCGAAGGTTTGCTGAGTGAAGTGCAGGCGAACGAGAAGGTGGTCGAGGTGTACCTTGGGCGTTGACTCTTGCTCCTTCCCCCTTTGGGGGAAGGGAGTGGTCAGGTGAGTCCACATGATTCGGATTGAAGGCGTGAACCAGTACTACGGCGGCTCGCACATCCTGCGCAATGTCTCGGTGGAGGCCAAGCTCGGCGAGGTCATGGTGATCCTCGGTCGCAACGGCGTCGGCAAGACCACGCTGCTGAAAAGCCTGATGGGCGTGGTCCCGATCAAGACCGGCATTGGCCGCCGGCCCGAAGCTGCTGATCCTCGACGAGCCGACCGAAGGCATCCAGCCCAGCATCGTCAAAGACATCGGCCGCGTCATCCGCATGCTTGGCCGCAGCGGCATGAACGGTGGGCAACGGATGGCGATCGTGCTCGTCGAGCAGTTCTGCGACTTCGCCGTTGAACTCGCCGCCCAGTCCATCGTGATGGAGCGCGGCGAGATCATCCAGCGCGGCCGCGGCGAAAACAGGGCGGCTGAGGGCGTGCGCGCGCTGATGTCGATCTGACCGGGGCGGCTCAGAACTCGATCGTGTACCGGTAGCCCTTGAAGTTCATCAGCGCCGTCTTCAGCCGAATTTGCTGCAACACCAGATCGGGTGCGACCTTGTCGCCTTCGTGCAGCACCTGGCCGTTGATGATCAGCAGGCGATCGGCGGGCCGCGATGAATACATCGAGCCGCCGACCGCCACGTTGGGCAATTGGCGGCGAATGTCGTCTGGCAGCTCGGCCAGCGTGTAGACGCGCTCGCCCGAGGCCGTCGGTTTGGCCTCCGTCTTGGGCGCAGCGCTCGACGCCGGCAACGTCGGCTTGAGCTTGCGCGCGATCGCCGGTGCGGCATCGGCCTTCGGCGCGATCGATCGATCCGGTGGCGCTGCCGGTGCGGGCGCAGCGATGACGGTGGGCGGCGCTGCGGCGATCGGTGCCGGCACCGCCGGCGCGGCCGCCATCTCGGCGCCGCCGCGCGGCGGGCTCATCAGGTACCACGCGAGCGCGCCGATCAGCAGCACCGCCAGCGCGCCGGCCGCGACCCACAGCCACGGTTTGGCGTCGGGCTGCGCGCGCGCCGGCAGCGCACCACCGAAACTAGGCTGCGTGTGGATGCCGGGCACGTGACCGCGGTCGCGCTCGGCATCGGCTTTGCGAAGGGCGTCGAGGATGTAGGACATGGCGGTCAGGGCCTCGGTGCGTTGCCGCCGAGCTGCGGCTCGTCGATGCCGGTGGCGCGGTTGAGTTGCATGAACGTGGTCGGGCCGGCGAGGCCGTCGGCCTTGAGGCCCTGCGACAACTGGAACGACGCCACCTGCGCCTTCCAGGCCGCCTCGCCGGCAGCGACCGGCTGGCCTTGCAAGGCCGCGAGTTGGGTGCCGACCGATGCGGCGAGCGCGCCCGAGCCGGCGTCGACCAGCTTGCCGGTGTAGCCGGGCGGCGCGCGCCAGAAGGTCGCGAATTCGCCGCGCCACAGGGTCACGAGCGACACCAGCGAAATGGCTTGCGCCACCGTGCCGAGCCGCAGCGTCGCGCTGTTGCTCGTCAGGCCGGTCAGCTGCGCGTACACCGGCTTGTCGTCGGCATCGCGCAGCGTCAGAAAGCCCGGGCGGTCGAGCTGGCGGATCAGCGCGAGCGTCGTGCTCGTGCTGCGAAAACATTGCAGCCCGCTGCGCTGTGCGGTGACGCAAGGATCGGCGTCGTCGGCGATCGTCAGCTTCCACGCGGGGGCGAGCTCACGCCAGGCGTCGCGCTCGTCGTGCGCCAGCGACTTGAAGCGCGATTGCAGGTCGGCGGCGGTGAGGAAGGTGGGCGTCGATGCTGCTTGCGCCGCCGAGGCGCCGCGTGGCGGCAGCGCGGCGCTGGCCGCGGTTGCGGTCGCGGGTGAGGCCGATGCGCCAGCCGTGGGCACCGGTGCCGCACCGCGCGGCAGGCTGTACAGCAGC
>JANMWQ010000049.1:0-8234 GCA_031394085.1 Rhizobacter sp.
AGCGCGGTCAGGTGCAGCGCGTCGGTGGCCGTGCCCTTGAACACGAGGCGAGCACCACCGATGCGCGCGTCGAGGTTCACCGGCAGCGCCACGGCTTCGGCATCTTCGGCGATCACCGGCAGCACGCCGGTGGTTTGCAGGTCGATGCGCAGCGGCTTCTTCTGGTAGCTGCCCTTCGCGTTGAACACCAAGCCGGTCGCGCTGCCGTTCGGCTGCACACCGGTCGCCGAGATGTTCGAGCCGTCGACCAGCGAATAGGTCGCGTCGAGTTCGGCGGCGATCAGCGCGTCGCGCAGCACCAGCGTGCCCGAGTCGACCTGCAGCCGGCCGAACACCGGCATGCGGGTCGGCCGCTCGGCCGTGTCGGGCACCTCGGTCCGCTTGCCGAATTGCCACGAGGCGCGGCCGTCGGCCAGGCGCTCGATCCGGCTGTCGATCTGCGCCGCACGCAGTTCGCGAATGCGCATGGGCTCGCCGCGACTCGCACGCCAGAGGTCGGCGTAGCCGAGCTTCAGGCGCGCGTCGCGCGCGAGCAGCGTGTGCGGCGCCTGGCTCCAGCCGGGCGCGCCGACCTCGAGGTACGCGGCATCGACGCGGATGCCGCCGAGCAGATGGATCTTGACGCTCGGGCCCGACGCAGAGTCGGCACTCAAGCTGACGCGGCGCTGCAGCGCCTCACCGAGCCAGCGCTGCATCGGCGACGCGAGAAACGGCCAGCCCAGCGATTCGCAGATGCCCAACGCGATGACGATGGCAAGGGCCGTGCCGCCCACGATCCAGCGCCAGCGAACGGGTTTGGCAGTCGCTTGATTCATGGTCGATGCTCGCATGCGTGGCACGGCCGACCCATCGGGCGCGCCCGCCTTCGACTGTGGGTGCGCTCCTACAGCGGTGCGCTACAACACCCCAGGGTTCAACGCGGTCGGCGGCTGGCCGGCGTCGGGGCCGAAACCGAGCGCGGCGATCAGGTTGTCGACCGCGAGGTTGGCCATCGCGCGGCGCGTGGGCAGGCTCGCGCTGGCGATGTGCGGCGTGAGCACCACGTTCGGCACGGTCAGCAACTCGGGGTGCACGGTCGGCTCACCCTCGAACACGTCGAGCCCGGCCGCGGCGATCGTCTTGTCGCGCAGCGCCTGCGCGAGCGCCGCGTCGTCGACGATGCCGCCACGGGCGATGTTGGTGAGCGTCGCGGTCGGCTTCATCAGCGCCAGCTCGGCCGCGCCGACGAGGTGGTGCGAGGCCGCGCTGTACGGCACCACGATGACGAGGTGGTCGCTCTCGCGCAGCAGCGCCTCCTTGCTGACCCAGCGCGCGCCGACCTCGGCCTCGACCTGCGCATCGAGCTTCGAGCGGTTGTGATAAATCACCTTCATGCCGAAGCCGAGCGCGCCGCGCCGTGCGATCGCCTGCCCGATGCGGCCCATGCCGAGCACGCCGAGCGTCGCGCCGTGAACGTCGGTGCCGGCGAAGGCGTCGACGCTCCATTTCGTCCATGCGCCGCTGCGCAAGAAGTGCTCGCTCTCGCCGATGCGCCGCGCCGCCGCCATCATCAACGCGAAGCCGAAATCAGCGGTGGTCTCGGTCAGCACGTCGGGCGCGTTGCTCACGAGCACGCCGTGTGCGGTGCAGGCGGGCAGGTCCACATTGTTGTAGCCGACCGCCATGCTGCACACCGCCTTGAGTTGCGGGCAGGCCGCGAGCAGCGCGGTGTCGATCGGCTGGGTGCCGGTGATGAACACGCCGGCCTTGCCCTGCAGGTGCTCGATCAGCTCGGCAGGCGACCAGACCACGTCGGCCTGGTTGGTCTCGACCTCGAAATGTTCGCGCAGGCGATCGACGATGTCGGGGAAGACGGCACGGCAAACGAGCACGGAAGGCTTCACGGGTTCGCCCTTCATCGTCATTCAAGGAAGCGCACGAAGCCGGCGACCGGCTCGCGCTCGGTCACCAGCGTGTTCTCGATCGCGCCCGGGTCGGCCCAGCCGAGCGACATGCCGCACACCACCTGCTCGTCGTCGGGCATGCCGATGTGCGCGCCGATGATGCGGTGGAACTGGGTGAACGCGGCCTGCGGGCAGGTGTCGAGCCCGCGGCCGCGCGCGGCGACCATCACGCTCTGTAGGAACATGCCGTAGTCGAGCCAGCTGCCTTGGCGCATCGTGCGCGAGATCGTGAAGATCAGGCCGACCGGCGCGTCGAAGAATTCGTAGTTGCGGCGATGCTGCGCGTGCATGCGCGCCTTGTCGGTCTTCGCGATGCCGAGCAGGCCGTACAGGTCCCAGCCGACCTTGCGGCGGCGGTCGATGAACGGCGAGGTCCATTCGGTCGGGTAGTAGGCGTATTCCTCGCTGTGCTTCGCGCGCTCTTCGGGGTCGTCGTAGGCCGCGGCCACTTTGCGCGAGAGCTCGATCTTGGCGGCGCCGGTGAGCACGTAGACCTTCCACGGCTGTGTGTTCGTGCCCGAGGGTGCGCGCGACGCGACTTCGAGAATCGCCTCGATCACCGGTCGTGGCACCGGTGTCGGCAGGAAGGCGCGCAACGAGCGGCGCGTGGCGATCGCCGTGTCGACGGCGGCGGTCTGTTCGAGGCTGGGCTGAGGCGTGTTGGTCACAGGAGTCCTTGCAAAATTTTGATCAGCGCCGGCGGCAACGGCGCCGGGCGGCGCGTTTCGCGGTCGACATAGACGTGAACGAAATGGCCGCAGGCCGCGGTCATCGCTTCATCGCCACCGAACAGCCCGATCTCGTAGCGCACGCTCGACGCGCCGATCTTCGCGACGCGCAGTCCGGTGTCGACCGTCTGCGGGAACGACAGCGGCGAGAAGTAGTTGCAGTGCGTCTCGACCACCAGCCCGATCACGGCGCCGCGCTGTACATCGAGTACGCCGGCCTCGATCAGGTAGCGGTTCACGACCGTGTCGAAGTAGCTGTAGTAGACGGCGTTGTTGATGTGGCCGTAGGCGTCGTTGTCCATCCAGCGGGTCGAGATTTGCTGGAAGTGGCGGTAGGCGCCGCGCGGCTGCGGCGCGGCGCGAAAGGTCACGGGTGTGGCGGGTGTGGCGGCTGGGTTCGGGCTCATGGCGCGGCATTGTTCCACTCACGCCAGCTGTCGATCGCCGCCCGGATCGTGCCGACGTGGACCTGCACGGTGTCTTCGACGACGCGGCCGTAGCCGCCGGCCATCGACAGCGCGACCGGAATGCGCCGTTCGCGCGCGGCAGCGAGCACGCGCCGGTCGCGCTCGGCAAGGCCGGCGGTCGTGAGCTTCAAGCGGCCGAGGCGGTCGCCTTCGTGCGGGTCGGCGCCGGCCAGGTAGAAGATCAGCCCCGGCGGCGCGTGCGCATGGTGGCGCCAGAGGGCGGCGAGCGCGTCGTCCAGCGCGCGCAGGTAGGCGGCGTCGCTGCAGCCATCGGGCAGGTCGACGTCGAGGTCGCTGCGTTCCTTGCGGAACGGAAAGTTCTTCGCGCCGTGCAGCGACAGCGTGAACACGGTCGGGTCGTCGGCGAAGATCGAGGCGCTGCCGTTGCCCTGGTGCACGTCGAGGTCGACGATCGCGACGCGCAGCAGCTTGCGGTGCTGGCGGTGCCACTCGGCCTGCATCAGCCGCGCGGCGACCGCGGCGTCGTTGAAGACGCAATAGCCACCGCCCTTGTCGGCCGTTGCATGGTGCGTGCCGCCGGCCAGGTTGGTGGCGAGGCCCCCGCCGACGGCACCGAGCGCGGCGCGCGCGGCCGAGATCGTCGCACCCACCGAGCGCCGCGCGCGCTCGACCATCGCCTCGCTCCACGGAAAGCCGATCTCGCGCTGCTGCGCCGCGCCGAGCGTGCCGTCGACCACGGCCGACAAGTAGCCCGGCGTGTGCGCCAGCGCGAGTTCACCGTCGCTGGCCGGCAATGCCTGGCACAGCTGCAATCCGGGCAGGCCTTCGAGCTGCTCGCGCAACAGCCGGTACTTCGACATCGGAAAGCGGTGTCCCGGCGGCAATGGCAGCACGAACTGGTCGGCGTAGAAGGCTTGCATCGGCATCTCGCGGCGATTGTGACGAGGGCGTCGTCGGCTTGCTGGCGCGCCATCGAATGGAAGACTTTCGAGCAGAATTGTGCAGTGCAGCAAAAAGTGCTTGCAATGCCGTCGACGCTCGGTATACTTCAGCGCATGTTGCAGTGCAGCAAACGCAAGTAACCGCACACAGGCAGCACCCGAATTCTTCTCAAACCCACTGTCTGGAGACACTCACCATGATGACCGCTGAACAACTGATGGCCGCCCACAAGTCCAACGTCGATGTCCTTTTCGGCCTGACCAACAAGGCCTTCGAAGGCGTCGAGAAGCTCGTCGAGCTGAACCTGCAAGTGGCACGCACCGCCATCGGCGAAGCCGCCGAGAACGCCAAGGCCGTTATGTCGGCCAAAGACGCGCAAGAGTTCATGACCTTGCAAGCCGCGCTGCTGCAACCCGCTGCCGAAAAAGCCGCTGCGTACAGCCGCCATCTGTACGACATCGCTGCCTCGACCGGCGCCGAAGTGACCAAGGTCGCCGAAGCCACCTCGGCCGACGCGCAAACGAAGTTCATGTCGGCCGTCGATGCCGCTGTGAAGAACGCACCGGCCGGCAGCGAAAACGCCGTCGCCTTGGTCAAGTCGGCTGTGGCCGCTGCGAACAACGCGTTCGAAGGCGTGCAAAAGGCCGTGAAGCAAGCGACCGAAACCGCCGAAGCCAACTTCCAGACGATGAGCGCCACCGCGACCAAGGCCACCAAGGTCAAGCGCGTCGCCTGAACGACCCGGGGAGTCCCGAGTCGGGTCTCCCTCCAGCTGTATCTCAGCCTCGAAGCAGCGATGTTTCGGGGCTGTTTGTTTTGTGAACTGCGGTGGCTCAGCGCGTTCGCGAGTGCGGCCCGAGATCGCCTGTCGGCGCGCTGAAAAGCCGCCCGCGCGCTGCCTGCGTGATCGCGGCGACGCACGGGTGGGTGATGCGCCGCTCGACCGACACGGCAAAGAACTCTTCGACCAGTTCGTCGGTGCGACCGAGCACCTCGACGCCGTACTGCTCGCAGGTCTCGAGCTCGAGCACTGTCGGCGACATGAACACGCCGCGCCCTTCGCGGCCGAACGCCTTCATCAGCGCGGCATCGTCGAACTCGCCGACCGTGCGCGTGTGAATACGGCGCTCGGTGAGCCAGAGTTCCAGGCGCTGCCGCACTGCCGAAGCGCTGCCCTGAACCAGCATCGGCGCGCCGTCGAGGTTGCGCGGGAACTTGCCCTTCAGCGTCTTGCGCAGCGCCGGCGTGCCGTAAAAACTCATCGACGTGCTGCCGAGCGCATGGTTGAACGCTTTCACGCTCATCTGCTTGTTCATCGGCTCGTCGGCAATGACGAGGTCGAGGCGCTGAATCGCCAGTTGCCCCAACAGGTCTGCAAACTTGCCCTCGTGGCAAATCAGGCGCACCGGCTGCGCCACGTCGAGCGCCGGCTCGAGCAACCGGTAGGCAATCGACTTCGGCACCGCATCGGCGATGCCGACGCGGCAATCGAGCACCGGCCCGCCGGCACGCGCGTGGCCGATGGCAGCCTCCATCTCGGCGCCGAGGCCGAAGATCTGGTCGGCGTAGCCGAGTGCCGTTCGCCCTTCGTCAGTCAGTTCGAGCCGTCGCCCGCTCTTGCGGAACAACGCGCAGCCGAGCCGCTCTTCGAGCAACTTGATTTGGCCCGAGAGGGTTTGCGGCGTGATGTTGAGTTGCTCGCCGGCCCGCATGATGCCGCCCGCCTTGGCGGTGGCCCAGAAGTAGTGGAGGTGCTTGAAGTTCATGTCGACGGCTTTCGTGTACCGGGGTGCACAGTTCGTTTTAGACGAAGTAATTGATCATGAAATACGAATTTACGCGAAGTGTCATGCGCTGTATCTTGGTGTTCGTTCACCACGAAAGGTTCTTCATGAACACCAACTTGCAAACCGGCCCCGGCTCCTACGGTGCGGCTGATGGCGCGTCGACCCAACAGCGCAACCGGGTGCTGCGCAACACCTACTGGCTGCTGGCCCTGTCGATGGTGCCGACCGTGCTCGGCGCGTGGATCGGCGTGTCGACCGGCATCGCCAGCGCGATGTCGCCCGGCATCGGGCTGGTCGTGTTCCTGGTCGGCGCGTTCGGCTTCATGTATGCGATCGAGAAGACGAAAAATTCGTCGGCCGGTGTGCCGGTGTTGCTCGCGTTCACGTTCTTCATGGGACTGATGCTCTCGAGGCTGGTCGGTCAGGTGCTCGGCCTGGCCAACGGCGCCAACCTCATCATGATGGCCTTCGCCGGCACGGGCACGATCTTTCTCGGCATGGCGACGCTGTCGTCGTTCATCAAGCGCGACTTGTCGGCGATGGGCAAGTGGCTGTTCATCGGCGCGGTGATGCTGCTGGTGGCCGGGCTGGCCAACTTCTTCATCCAGTCGAGCGCGCTGATGATCACGTTGTCGGTGCTCGCGATCGGCATCTTCTCGGCCTTCATCCTGTACGACCTGAAGCGCGTGCAAGACGGCCACGAGACCAACTACATCACCGCCACGCTCGGCGTCTACCTGAGCATCTACAACGTGTTCCAGTCGCTGCTCGCGGTGCTCGGGTTGACATCGGGCAACAACGAGTAAGCGCCTTGCGGATGCGGCCTCAGGGTGGCGCCTTCGCGGCGATGCGCTCGCGAAGGCGCACGAGCTGAGATTGCATCGCCTCGCGGCCCGCCTGAATCGGGCGCTTGCGCGCCGTGAAGTCGGCGCCGGATACGTGCGGCAGCTTCGGCCGCAGCAGCACATCGGCATCGCGCGGCTCGAAGGTGCTGATGCTGCGACCCATGATTGCGAAGGTCTGCAGCATCATGCGCAGCGCGTCGCCGGTCGGGATCTGCGCGATGCGCAAGCCGCCGGTGTTGTCGCGCACGTACTTCGCCAGGCCCTCGCCGCGGATCAGGCCGCGGCCTCGGGAACGACCAGTCGGCGAAGGCCGATTCGTCCATCGACTCGGCCAGCGCAGCGAGCTCCGAGCCGGTCTTGCCCGATGCGTACGGTGCCGCTGCGAGGCTGCCGGCCGAGGTGCCCGCCGCCAGATCGGGCTTGATGCCGTTCTGTTCCAGCACCTGGATCACGCCGATGTGCGCGAAGCCGCGTGCCGCGGCGGCGCCGCACGACATCAGCCAGCGACGGCGTCGAACTGTCGCAGCGCCTGTTATGCCTTCAGCGAATAAGCAAAATCCGATAATGTTCTTCCGGAATATATGAGGGCTCCGTACATTCGCGTGCTTGTGCGCCGACAGGCGCGTCTTCGGGCACACGAACTGAATGGACTGGATCGCAATTGTCAGTGGCTTCGCGGTCGGCGCCATCGTCGGCTTGACCGGTGTGGGCGGCGGCTCGTTGATGACACCGCTGTTGTTGTCGGTCTTCAAGCTGAACCCGGCGGTCGCGATCGGCACCGACCTCTGGTTCGCCGCGATCACGAAGACCGCGGGCTCGGTCTCGCACCACCGGGCCGGCCACGTCAATTGGCGCATCACCTCGTTGCTGCTGGCCGGCAGCATCCCGGCCTCGCTCGCGACGGTCGCGCTGATGCACTTCACCGGCGTGACCAAAGGGTGGGCCTCGGCGCTGACCTTCACGCTCGGCATCGCGCTGTTGCTGACTGCCGTGACCGTCGCCTACAAGCGCGTCTGGCAGAGCGTCGGTCTTTGGCTGGAACGCCGGATTCCCGAGAGCGGCAAGCCCTGGCTGACAGTCGCCTGCGGGCTGATCCTGGGCGTGCTGGTGTCGCTCAGCTCGATCGGTGCCGGCGCGATCGGCGCCACCTTGATCCTGCTGCTCTACCCGCGCTTAAAGCCGCATGAAATCGTCGGCACCGACATCGCCCACGCAGTGCCGCTCACACTCGTCGCCGGCATCGGCCACGCGACGCTCGGCCATGTCGACTGGAACCTGCTCGGCTCACTGCTGATCGGCTCCATCCCCGGCATCTGGATCGGCGCGCAGTTGACCCGCCGCATGCCCGAGAAAATCGTCCGCACGCTGCTCTGCATCGCACTCGTCAGCGCCGGATTGAAAGTGATCACCTGATGTACCAATACTCCGAATTCGACAAGCAGTTCGTCCACCAGCGCGCCGCGCAGTTCCGCGACCAGCTCGAGCGCCATTTCAGCGGCAAGCTCCCCGAGGACGACTTCAAGGCGCTGCGCCTGCAAAACGGCTGGTACGTGCAGCGCCA
>JANMWQ010000052.1:0-3184 GCA_031394085.1 Rhizobacter sp.
AGGTCGTGTACCTGATCGCGGTGCTGCAGAACCTCGGCCGGCTGATGCTGCGCTACCACTTCGCCGATGAAGCCGAGCAGATCGAGCAGCTGATGAAGCCGAGCCCGCGCGAGGCTGGCGTGGCCGACCAACCCGGCCTGAACGAAGAGGCCGCGGCCTACGCGGTGCTCGGCATCGACATCGAATCGCTCGGCGCCGCGGTCGCGCGCCAATGGGGCCTCGGCGACGACGTGATGCACATGGCACGCCGCCTGCCGCCCGAGGCCCCCGTGCGCAAGCCCGATTCCGATGCCGAGATGTTGCGTCTGACAGCGAGCGCCGCGAACGACGCGGTCGATGCCGCCAGCCTGCTCACTGGCCCGCGTGCCGCGACGGCGATCGGCCAGATCGCGCAACGCTACGGGCGTGCACTCGGGGTCAGCGCACGCGACCTCTCCGACGGGCTCGAGGCTGCGCGCGAGGCGCTGCGCAGGGGCACGGTGATGCCAGCGGCACGGCGTGGCGATGCGCCGCAAGCAGGTTCGACGCAAGAGACGACTACCCCGAGCGAGCAGCCGACCGCTGGGGCCGAATGATCGTCGATCGCTTGGCACTGCAGCGCGTGCCTGGCGTCTGACCTACCTGCTCATCGCGCCGATCTACGCCGACGAGGAACTGTCGTTGCTGCGCGCCTTGCGCAACCAAACTTCGATGGCGTTCAAGCAGGTGTCCTGAGCGCGGCTGCGGGTTCGGCCGACCTTCATTCGAGGGAGTGCCTGCCTTGTCGGAGCGGCGTAGATTCGTGCCGGATTCGACCTCCGGTGACAGAGTTGAAAACGCCTAAGGAGCCTCCCATGCTGAGCGCAGTTCTCGTTCTCGTCGGTTCTGTTGCGGCCTGGTTGCTGGTCGATCACCTGCTGTCGCGCCGCGACGAGCGCTTGCAGCGAGGCCGCGCGGCGTGGTCGGAGCTGGGCACGAACCGCGTCTTTCACTCCACCGGCTGGGAAGAAACTGTTCCTCCGCTGGAGGCGATCGAACCACCGCTCGAAGGGCCGCGCCAGAGGGCGGGTCGCCGCGCATCGGCTTGATCGGAATGAGGTTGACGAGCCTGATCTCGGCACTGGTCGCAACGGTTGGGGCTGCTTCGTTCCCGACCTGACCCGGTTGGCCGCGCTTCCATGCGAGGAGGCCCGTCGATCACGATTCTAAAGCACGTGCACAACGGCGCACCGCAGATGCCGAGAACCTTACAACTGGCTCTCCGGCACGAAGAACGACAGCCCAAAGGCGCGCATTCGCTGCCACAGGCTGGTGTCGGGGTCGACATCGAACTCTTCCGGGCTGTCGGCATCGACCGCGATCCAGCGCACGCCGACGTCGTTCGGCCGCAATTTGACCTGGTACACGCCTGCGAACGCGTCGACCTTGAAGGCCGCCAGCACCATCTCGGCCAGCCTCGGGCTTTCGATGCGCACGCCGATCTCGGTGTTGATGCTGGCCGAGCGCGGGTCGAGGTTCATCGAGCCGACCAGCACGCTCTTGCGGTCGAGAAAACCGATCTTTGCGTGCAGCCGCCCGGTCGAGGCGCCGAGCAGGCCCTTGAGCGTGCGGTCGAGCTTGAGCCGGTTCGAGCTGAGTTCGTACAGGTCGACGCCCATTTTCAGCAGCGCGATTTGATGCCGCTGCAGACCCACGCTCACCAGCGGCTCGTCGCTGACCGCGAGCGAGTTGGTGACGATGCCGACCCTCACGCCGTCGGCACGCAGCTTGTCGATGCGCGCGAGCGCCTCTTGGCCAGGAATGAAGTACGGCGAGAACAGCAACGCTTCGGAGCGCGTGCCGCTGAGTTGCAGCATGAAGCGGTGCGCCAGCGTGTCGGAGGTCGAGATGCTGTTGTTCGCAGGGTCGATCTTGCTCGGCGAATCGGCGAACGTGAAGCTCGGTGCGGCGATGAACTGCAACGTGCGGCTGGCCAGGCCGGTACTGAACGCGGGCGCGCCGAAGTCGTCGGGTGCCATCGGCACGTCGGGCCGCACATCGGCGCGGGTCACCTCGTCGAAGACCGCGCGGTCGACCTCCGGCGAGGCGGGCGCGCCACCAGCCGCGCGCGTGATCGCCTGCACCGGGTACACCGCCGGGCTGTTCCAGTACAAGTCGAACCAAGCGCTCAACTCCGGCACGGCGCTGCCGGTGAGCATCACGTCGAAGTCGATGAAGTTGCTTTGCGAGCCGCGCAGAAAATATTCGTCGGTGAGGTTGCGCCCGCCGACGATCGCCATCACGCCATCGGCGATGAACAGCTTGTTGTGCATGCGGTGGTTCAGGCGCTTGAAGTCGAGCGCGAGTGCGATCAGGCGGCGGGTCGATGAGCCGCGCTCGGTCACGAACGGGTTGAACAGACGCACGTCGATGTTCTCTGTTGCCGCCAGGCCGAGCAGCAGGCGGTCGAGGTCGGCCGTGTACAGATCGTCGACGAGCAGCCGCACGCGCACGCCGCGAATCGCCGCATCGCGCAGCGCGCGCAGCAGCAGCCGGCCGGTGGAGTCGTCGGCGATCAGGTAGTACTGGAGATCGAGCGAGGTGCGCGCGTTCTCGATCATCGCCAGGCGCGCATCGAGCGCGTAGCTGGCCTGCAGCAGCGGCCAGACGCCCGATTCGCCGGGCGGGATGTTCGCATCGCGGGCGGCGGCGGAGAGTGGCGCGTCGGGTGCTGCAATTTGCGCCGTCGATGGCACGCGCTCGACCTGCGGCAGCGCGCTGGCGCAGCCGGTCAGCAGCGCGGCGATCAGGATCGCGAGCCAGAGGGCACCAGCGTAGATCGGAGCAGAGGGCCGCCGCGCCGGGCCGCCCCAAGCCTGTCCTGAGCCCTGTCGAAGGGCAAGGCCCGACCCTCTCGGAGGGTCGACCGCCGTACTCGGCGGTCGGGGTGTGGTCATCCTCTGAGCCGAAGGTCGTCGTTGCCGAAGCGGATGTTCAGCGGCTCGATCAGCAACTCTTTCGGGCCGGCCTCGACCTGCCCGGCGATGATGGCCTCGACACCCTGCGCCTTGGCCACGTCGACCGTGCGCTGCGCATCGGAGGCAGCCACGAAGATCGCGAAACCCGCCCCCATGTTGAAGGTGCCGTAGGCCTCGCGGTCGTCTTGCTGCGCATGTCGCTGGATGAACTCGAGCACCGGCGTCACGGCCGGCACGGTGTGGATGCG
>JANMWQ010000009.1:0-4726 GCA_031394085.1 Rhizobacter sp.
ACGAACTCGTCCTGCGTCAGCCAGTTCCTGCGCTCGACGAGTTCGCGCTGCGCCACCGGCAGCACGCCGCCGAAACCCTGCAGCGCCAGCCAGTTGAAGGCGAAAAAAAGCTCGCGCAGCGAGGCCGGCACCGCCAGTGGCTGCCGGGTCGCCATCGTCACGCGCACACCCCCTTGCGGCGCCCGGCCCACAGGCTCAGCGCAATGGCGGCGACGACCCACGCGAGCCCGAACCAATGCAGTGGCGCGTAACCGCCGTGCGAGATCAACCAGCCGCCACTCGACGCACCGACCGCCTGGCCGAGGTAGATCGCCGAGGTGTTCAGCGCCATCAGCGCCGGCGCGAGCGTGGGTGCGGCCAGCCCCAAGCGCGCCTGCTGGGTCGAGTTCGACGCGAAGCAGCCGAGGGCCCACGGAACCAGCACCACCGCCGTGCCGACGAGCGTGACGGCGAGCGGCCAAGCGAGCAGCGAGAGCGCGATCAGCGAGAGGGTGAATGCGACTGCGACGTTCGGGCCGACGCGGTCGATGACGCGGGTGAGCACCACGTTGCCGATCAGGCCGAACGCGCCGAACCACATCAGCAGCATCGTGATCTGCTCGGTGCTCGCGCCGAGCGTGTTGCGGTAGTACGGCGTGAAGTACGAGAACAGCGTGAACTGGCCGGCGCCCGACAGCGCGGTGACCATCACCATCGCCATCAGCACTGGATTCGTCAGCACGTCCTTCCATGCTTTGAGCGAAAGCGCGGCCGGGCGCACGCCGTCGGGCATCACCGCGAAGACCCAGATCGCGGCCACCAGCGACAAGGCGGCGATCGTCGCGAACGCGAACTGCCAGCCGAAGGTCTCGCCGATCCAGGCCGAAAGCGGCAGGCCGAGCACCGACGAGACCGACCAGCCGAGAAAGATGAAGGTGATGGCACGGCCGCGCTCGTGCGGCGCGGCCATGAAGCCGATCGCCGCGGCCGCCTGCGGCGTGAAGACGGCGGCGGCGAGCATCGTCAGCGCGCGCATTGGCCAGAGCGTGGCATAGCTCGGCATCAGCGCACTGATGGCGTGGCCAGCGGCATACCAGAGCAGCGCCAGCGCCAGCAGTCGGCGGCGGTCGAAACCGGCGACCCAGCTCGCGAGCAGCGGCGCGCTGAAGGCCATGGTCGCGGCGGCGATCGCGATCAGCTGGCCGGCGAGGGCGATCGAGACGTTCAGCGAGTGCGAGAGGTCGTTTAGTGTGCCGGCCACGGACATCACGCCGCAGCCGATCACGAAGTTGCCGAACATCAAGGCCCACCTGATGTTGGCCCCCCGGCCGGCGGGTACGCCAGCCGACCCCCAGGGGCCACCATGGGCCCCTTCGTGGCCCATGGGGTGCGGGCCCGCTGGCTCCGACGACCCGGGCATCAACGAAGCACTCGCAGCGCCTCGGGATTCAGGATGTTCGTCGGCGTGCCGGCGATGAAATTGACGACGTTGTCGAACGCGGCCTTGAAGTAGAGCTCGTAGCCGTCTTGCTCGACGTAGCCGATGTGCGGTGTGCAGACTGCGTTTTCGAGCCGCAGCAGCGGGTGGCCTTGCAGGATCGGCTCGCTCTCGAACACGTCGACCGCGGCCATGCCGGGCCGGCCGCGGTTCAGCGCCGAAACCAGCGCGCCTTCTTCGATCAGTTCGGCGCGCGAGGTGTTGACCAGCAGCGCGGTCGGTTTCATGCGCGAGAGCGCGTCGAGTTTGACGACGCCGCGCGTGCTGTCGTGCAGGCGCAGGTGCAGCGAGAGCACGTCGCAGGTCTCGAAGAAGGCTTCGCAACTGGGTGCTGCGGCATGGCCGTCGTGCGTGGCGCGCTCGCGCGCCGACTCGCTGCCCCAGACCGTGATCTGCATGCCGAAGGCCTTGCCGTAGCCGGCGACCAACTGGCCGATCTTGCCGTAGCCCCAGATGCCCAGGGTCTTGCCCTTGAGCACCATGCCGAGCCCGAAGTTCGCGGGCATCGAACCGGCTTTGAGCCCTGATTGCTGCCACGCACCGTGCTTGAGGTTGCCGATGTACTGGGGCAGTCGGCGCATCGCGGCCATGATCAACGCCCAGGTCAGCTCGGCGGGCGCGGTGGGCGAACCCACACCTTCGGCGACCGCGATGCCCAGCTTCGTGCAGGTCTCGACATCGATGTGCGAGCCGGCCTTGCCGGTCTGCGAGATCAGCTTGAGCTTCGGCAGTTTTTCGAGCAGCTGTTTCGGAAATTGCGTGCGTTCGCGTATCAACACCAGCACCTCGGCATCGCGCAAGCGCACCGAGAGCTGGCCGATGCCCTTGACCGTGTTGGTGAAGACCTTGGCGTTGAGCGCTTCCATCATGCTGGCGCACTTGAGTTTGCGCACCGCGTCTTGGTAGTCGTCAAGGATGATGATGTTCACGGGATGGCGGTCGCTCGTTGCTGCCTGCAGGCTCGGCCCCGATTGTGCACGCGTGCCCCTGAGAGCCAGGGCCGGCGGCGCGAGCGAAAAACCTCTCGCGTGGCGCTGCAGCGGCCGACCGTACGGCCCGATCGAGCTGCCCTCGAATCGGCGGCGCGGGCGCGCCGGATCAGACCGGGCCGAACAACGCCTTGCGTTGCGACGTGTAGGCCCACCACGGCGCCGCGGGCGCGCCTCGCATGAAGTCGACCGCGGCCATGAAGGTGTCGAGCACGCAAGGGTCTTGTCGCTGATCGGTGGCGGCACACAGCTTCCGGTACAGCACGAAGGCGTCTTTGCCGCGCAGGTCGGCCGGGCGCTCGATGCCGATCAGGCGCAGGTCGGCGGCGAGCGAGGGGCCGATGTTGGGCAGCTGTTCAAGGGCCGTGCATTCGACCGCGCTGGCGGCTTTGGGCGCCTTGATCGTTTTCGCAGCGGCCATGGCGGTCACAGCGTCATGTTGTTGCGGATCAGCCCGACCGCCAGGCCTTCGAGCTCGAATTGCATCTCGCCCGCATCGGCGCCGTGGGTCGGCACGACGATGGTCTGGAAATCGGGATTCTCGGGAATGAGTTCGATGCTGTTGCGGGTGCGGCGAAAGCGCTTGACGGTCACTTCGTCACCGAGCCGCGCGACCACGATCTGGCCGTTCTTCGCTTCTTTGGTGCGCTGCACCGCGAGCAGGTCGCCGTCGATGATGCCGGCGTCGCGCATGCTCATGCCGCGCACCTTCAGCAGGTAGTCGGGTTTTTGCTTGAACATGCTGGCCTCGAGCAGGTAGGTCTGGTCGATGTGCTCCTGCGCGAGGATCGGGCTGCCGGCCGCCACGCGCCCGATCAGCGGCAGGCTGAGTTGCGCCATGCCGGGCAGCGGCAGTGTGAACTGCTTGCTGCGCTGCTGATTGAGTTGCCGAAGCGTCTCGGACCGCAGGCGGATGCCGCGCGAGGTGCCGCCCACCAACTCGATCACGCCCTTGCGCGCGAGCGCCTGCAGATGCTCTTCGGCGGCGTTGGCCGACTTGAAGCCGAGCTCGGCGGCGATCTCGGCCCGCGTGGGCGGGGCGCCGGTGCGCTCGATCGCGTTTTGCACGAGCTCGAGGATTTGCTGTTGCCGGTCAGTGAGCTTGGGCGGTTCGTACACAGGTTTTCCTTGATGATGGGGGCTGCGCCGCAGCCCTTGCTCTTTCCGGTCACGCGCTGGCGATTTATCCAGTACCTGTATTTTCATCCAGCTTCAAAAAAAATGCAAAGCAAAGCGCTCCTCGTCGTCGTGCTCGGCACCGGCGGCACGATTGCCGGGACCGCCGCGAGCGCCTCCGACAACGTCGGCTACAGCGCCGCGCAGCTCGGCGCGCGACAGCTTGTCGATGCGATCCCTGCGCTGGCGGGCATTCCGATCGAAGTCGAGCAGGTCGCGCAGATCGACAGCAAGGACATGGGCTTCGAGACCTGGCGCGCGCTGGCGGCTGCCGTCGACCGGCACCTCGCACGGCCCGAGGTCGGCGGCGTGGTCATCACACATGGCACCGACACGCTGGAAGAAACGGCCTACTTCCTGCAGCGGCTGCTCGCGCCGACCAAGCCGGTCGTGCTGGTGGCGGCGATGCGGCCGGCGACCTCGCTGCAGGCCGATGGGCCGCAGAACCTGCTCGACGCGATGGTCGTGGCGCATGCGCCCGGCGCGCGCGGCGTCGTCGCAGTGCTCGCCGGCGCGGTGCACAGCGCACTCGATGTGCGCAAGGTCCACACCTATCGCCTGGACGCGTTCGGCTCGGGCGATGCGGGCGTGCTCGGCCGGGTCGAGGAAGGGCGCTTGCGACGGCATCGCGAGTGGCCCGCCGGTGAAGCCATCGGCTTGGCGTGCCTGCCGCACGACATCGCGCAGTGGCCGAGCGTCGAAATCATCACCAGCCACAGTGCATCCACGGTCACCGTGGTGCGTGCGCTGCGCGAAGCCGGCGTGCAAGGCATCGTCGTCGCAGGCACGGGCAACGGCAGCGTGCACCATGCACTCGAAGCGGCGTTGCTCGAAGCGCAGGACGCCGGCGTCGCGGTGCTGCGATGCACGCGTTGCCTCGGCGGCAGCGTGCTCGATGCGGGCCCGCCGACGCTGCCGTCGGCCGGTGCGCCTGCACTGCCGTCGGCCAGTGCGCCTGCATTGCCGTCGGCCGGTGCGCTGACGCCGGTTCAGGCCCGCATCGAGATGATGTTGCAGCTGCTCGCGCGCCGCACCGCGTGACGGGTCAGCCGCGCGAACGTCGCCGCGCCACCCAGCCGAGCGC
>JANMWQ010000063.1:0-4291 GCA_031394085.1 Rhizobacter sp.
CGAGGCGCACCGCACGGTCCCGGTCAAGCCGACCCATGACTGAGCTGCACAACCGCTGCGTCGCCGTGATCGGCGAGGCGCTGATCGATCGATTCCCCGGTGCCGACGTGATCGGCGGCGCGCCGTTCAACGTCGCGCGCAACCTGGCGCTGCTGGGCGCCGCGCCGGTGATGATCACGCGCATCGGCGCCGATGCGCTGGGCGACACCATCGCAGCCGACTTCGCGCGGTTCGGGATGGACACGCGCGGCCTGCAACGCGACCCGGCGCACGCGACCGGCACCGTCGCCGTTCACATGAGCGGCACGCACCACAGGTTCGAGATCGGTGCCGATTCGGCCTGGGATCACATCGATGCGGGCCAGGCTGCAAAGGCGGTTCGCGCGAGCGCGCCGGCCGTCGTCTACTTCGGCACGCTCGCGCAGCGCGGTGCGGTTTCGCGCGCGGCGATTCACGCTGCGCTGGGCGCCTCGGGTGCCGCGACGTTTCTCGACCTGAACCTGCGCGATGGCCCCGACAACAGCAGCCTCGCAGAAGACTCGCTGACCCGCGCGCAACTCGTCAAAGTCAACGACGATGAACTCGACCAATTGACCGCGTGGTTCGTGCCAGCGCCAAAGCCGACGCTGCGCGCAGCCGCCGAGGCGCTGCTCCAACGTTTCGCGCTGCAACGCCTGACGGTCACGCGCGGCGCTGACGGCTGGGCTTGCCTCGACCGAACGCAAGGCTGGCTCGAAGGCGCGTCGCCCCCGGTCGAGGTGCGCGACACCGTGGGGGCAGGCGATGCCTTCGCGTCGGTGCTCCTGCTTGGCGAATTGCTCGGCGAACTGCGCGGCTGGGCGCTGCCGACCACCTTGCAGCGCGCCGGGGCGTTCGCGTCGGCGGTGTGCGGCATCGCCGGTGCGGTCGATTCGGCCAGCGCCATCTACGCCGCGGCAAGACTCGAATGGGGTGTTGGCGCGTGACGACGCGGTGACCGCGCGGTGTGATCTTTTCCCCCTTCTGGTGGATGGCGCGCCGCCCTCGAACGGTCGATGATTCACGTCTGGGCGGGCAAATGTGTCAGCCGGAGCAGATCACATGCACTTCGACGAACGCAAGATTGGCGACTACCGCGTCTTCACTGGCGCACTCGAAGGCCCACAAGGCGATGGCTACATCGCCGCGCTGATCGTGCAGCGCGAGCAGGGCGGCTCGCCGCGCGAGATCCTGCGCGATGAGAGCCTCGCCTGCGGCCACCGCTGGTCATCGCCCGACGCCGCGCTGGCCTACGCGATGACCAAGGGGCAAGACGCTATCCGCAAGCAGGCACCGATGCTGGTTTGCTGACTTCCCGGACGCGCGGGCCGCCAAGGCCCCGCGAACGGGTTGGCACGAAACGGCGCACGGCATGGCCGGGCAGGTGTTCAAGCGCGTGGTCCGCAGGGCTGCGGCTCGTTAAAAGGTAATGCCGCTGTGCCACGGCGGGAATGATGCCGCCGTGCGGCGGCTCCTGGGATGCGCCGCGCGTCGGGTCAGGCGGGTCGGGTCAGGCGGCGAGTGCGGCCGTCGCGGCGGCGAGGCACTTGTTGCACTTGCCGAGGCCGGGCAGGCGCGCATCGGGCTTGCCGTCGCCCGTCTTGAAATTGGCCGGGCAGCGCCGGCACACGTACATCTTCGAGCTCGACATCATCGGCTTGACACCGGGCTCGCCCGCTGGCCGGGCCGCGACGTATTCGGCCTGGGTCTGACGCAGTTTTTGCGTGGTGTCTGAAGCGGCAGGGGAGGTGGGACGACGGGTGGCCATTGGCGGTCCTGGAAGAAGAGGTGCGGACGACCGTGGGGCTTGACGCCAATCACGGGCAACCCCTCGATTGTCCCCGCATTCCGGTTTTTGCGTTCAATTCAATGGCGCTGCCATTCAAGGGATTGTGTTTCCGATCGTCACACGGCCAACCATCGGCGCGCATTCACGGTGCCCTCACGGTGCGGCCTTCAACCCGGTGCCGAGGTCGAGATCGAGCTGCGCGGCCGGCACGACCACGAATCCCGGTGACGCGGCTTTCAACGCGTCGGTGAACTTCGGCGCTTCGCCCGCGATCACGACGCGCCGGCTCGCTGCGCCCAGGTTGGCCGCCGCGTAGCGCTGCACATCTTCGGCGTTGACCGCCGACAGCGCCTGGATGCGGGTGCGCAGGTCGTCCGGCGGCAACCCGGCGACGATCAGCGACTTGATGGCCGCGCCGAGCCCGGCAGTCGTCTCGACGCTGCGGCTGAAGTCGCCGATCAGCGTGGCCTTGCGCGCTGCGAGTTCGTCGTCACCGACCTTCGTGCCTGCGAGCCGGTCGAGCTCGGCTTGCACCAGCGTCACGACCTCGGCGGCCGATTCGTTCTTCGTCTGAACCACCGCGCGCAGCGAGCCGCTGCCGAGCCGCGCGTCGAGCGCGCTGCCGGCCGAGTAGCTCAGGCCGCGCCGGATGCGGATCTCCTGGTTCAGGCGCGACGAGAAGCCGCCGCCGAGCACCGAGTTCATCACCGCGGCGGTCGCGCGGTCGGCGCCCAGCGGTGGCAGTGGTGCGGCGACGATCACCGCCGCCTGGCCGGATTGCGGCAGGTCGATCACCGCGGTGGTTTGCGGCAGTGCGGCGTTCGCGGGCATCGCGCTCGCGGCGGACGCATTGCCCGCGGCTTTCCAGGCACCGAAATGGCGGCGCGCGAGCTGCAGCGCGGTCTCGGCATCAAGGTCGCCGGCCAGCACCAACACTGCGTTGTCGGGTCGAAAACGCGCGGCGTACAGCCCGACCAACTCGGCCCGCTTGATCTTGGCAAGCGAGGCCGGCGTGCCGCCCGCAGGGTGGCCGTAGGCGCCGGTGCCGTAGAGCAGCCGCTGCGACGCGAGCGAGGCCAGCGTGCCGGGTTGGCTGTACGCGACCTTCAACTCGTCGAGCGACTGCGTGCGCAAGCGGTCGAGCTCGCCCTGCGCGAACGCAGGCTGGCGCACGACCTCGCTGACGAGCGCAAGCGCCGCGTCGAGTTGGGGCACCGCGACCGTGATCGCGACGCCGGACTGGTGCCACCCGGCGCCGCTTTCGAGCGCGCCACCGAGCGATTCGGCCGCCTGCGCGAGCTGGGTCGCACTGTGGCGGCGCGTGCCTTTGGTCAGCAGGCCGGCGGTCATCGATGCGAGCCCGGCGCGCGCGGGCGGGTCGACCTCGCTGCCTGAGAGCACGACCAACTGCGCCGTCACCAGTTGCACGCCGCGGCGCTCGGCCAGCACGACGCGCAGCCCGTTCGGCAAGCGTTGCTCGACCGGTGCGGCAATCGCCAGCGGGCGCGGCGCGCCGGGCTGCGGGGCGGTGTCGAAGGTTTGCGCCTTCGCCATGCCGGCGAGGCTCGCGGCGCACACCGTGAGCGCGAGTGACAGGAGGGATTGCTTCATGGACGCGCTCATTTCGTCGCACCTTCCTGAACGTACTGAAGCGTGAGCTTGTGCGTGCCGGCCACATAACGCTGCATCACGCGCTGCACATCGGCAGCACTGACGTTCTGCAGCGCAACGAGGTCGGTGTTGACACGCCCGGCACTCCCACCGAGCACGGCCGCGTCGGCCACTGCCGAGGCCAGGCCTTCGGGCGTTTGGCGGCTCAGCAACGCGCCGGTCAGGATCTGGGTCTTGACCTTCGCGAGTTCGGCGGCACTCGGCGCCTGCTTCGCGAGCCGCAGCAGCTCGGCAAGCAAGGCCTGCTGCACAGCCGCGAGCGACTTGCCGCCCGAAGCGATCGCACTCGCGATCAGCAGGCTCGGACCGGCGCGCAGGTCGGCTTCGAAGCTGGCCTGCCCGGCGATCTGCTGGCGGTACACGAGCGACTGATTCAGTCGTGACGACTCACCGCTGCTCAGCAGCGCCGCCGCCACCTGCAGCGCCGGTGCATCGTCGCTCGTCACCGGCGGTGCGAGCCAGACCAGCGCGACCGCCGGCAGCGGCACCTTCGGGCCAGTCACGGTGGCGCTGCGATCGGCGCCCCACGCCGGCTCGGTCGCGGTGACGCGCGGCAACGGTGTGGCCGGCTTCGGCACGCGCGCAAAGTATTTGTCGACCCAGGCATCGAGCTGCTTCGGGTCGAAATCACCGGCGACCACGAGCGTCGCGTTGTCGGGCCGGTAGTAAGCGGCGTGGAACGCGACCACGTCGACAAGCGTGGCGGCCTCCAGGTCTTCGATGCTGCCGATGCTGGAGCGCTTGTACGGGTGCACCTGGTACGCCGCCTGCGGGATCGCGTTGCCGAAGCGGCCATACGGCGACGCGAGGATG
>JANMWQ010000081.1:0-1987 GCA_031394085.1 Rhizobacter sp.
GTGCTCGCGATCAAGCAGACGATCTACCGCACCGGCAGCGAATCGCCGTTGATGGACCTGCTGATCGAGGCGGCGCGGCGCGGCAAAGAGGTGATGGTCGTCGTCGAGCTGAAGGCGCGTTTCGACGAAGAGGCCAACATCAACTGGGCCGAACGGCTCGAAGCCGTGGGCGTGCAGGTGGTCTACGGCATCGTCGGCCTGAAGACGCACGCCAAGCTGCTGCTGATCACGCGCCGCGAGCGCGGGCGCCTGCGCCGCTACGCGCACCTGTCGACCGGCAACTACAACCCGAAGACCGCGCTGCTCTACACCGATGTGGGCTACTTCACCGCCGAGCCCGATTTGACGAGCGATGCCGATGCCGTGTTCCAGCAGCTCGCGAGCCTGGGCCGCACCAAGCCGTTGCGCGCGCTGCTGCAGGCACCGTTCACGCTGCACAAGCAGATGCTCGCGCACATCGAGAAGGTGGCTGCCGCGGCATGCGCCGGCGCGCGTGCGCGCATCGTCGTCAAGGTCAACGCGCTGACCGATGTGCCGCTGATCCAGGCGCTGGTCGCGGCCGGCCAGCAAGGCGCCGACATCGACCTGATCGTGCGCGGCGCCTGCATGCTGCCGCCCGGCATTGCCGGTGTGACCGACCGCATTCGCGTGCGTTCGGTCGTCGGGCGCTTTCTCGAGCACTCGCGCATCTCGTACTTCTGCTGGGGCGAGGGCGAGGCCGAGCAGGCGCTGTTTCTGTCGAGTGCCGACTGGATGAGCCGCAACATGTTCGGCCGCATCGAAGTCGCCTGGCCGGTGCGCGACGTGGCCATGCGCCAGCGCGTGATCGACGAGTGCCTGGTGCCATACCTGCACGACCGCCAGGACGCCTGGCAGCTGCGCGCCGACGGCAGCTACGCGCGCATCGGCACCGAAGGGCCGAGCGCGCAGCAGGCCTTGTTTCAGAGATACACGACTGGAGCCCCGTGATGGACCTGATCCTCTGGCGCCACGCTGAAGCCTTCGAGATGCGCGAAATCGAGAACGACCTCGAGCGCGCGCTCACGCCCAAGGGCGAGCGGCAAGCGCAGCGCATGGCCGACTGGCTGAACCAGCGGCTCGCGCATTCCACGCGCATCCTCGTCAGCCCGGCGGTGCGCTGCCAGCAGACCGCCAAGGCGCTCGGCAAGAAGTTCAAGACGCTGAACGAGCTGGCCCCCGACGGCAACGGCGAGGCGCTGCTGAAGGCCGCGCGCTGGCCCGATGCGACCGAGCCGGTGATGGTCATCGGCCACCAGCCCACGCTGGGCTTCGTCGCCTCGTACCTGCTCTCGGAGCAGCCGCAAGACTGGACCATCAAAAAGGGCGCGGTCTGGTGGATTCGCGGCCGCAACCGCGAAGACCGCGAGCAGGTGATCCTGCAGGCGGTGCAGTCGCCCGACTGCTTGTAGCGCGTGTAACGGACGCAAGCCGCCGCCGCGGGGCGGGGACTGTTCGATTGCGTGTCCGGTTTTCCGCCCGCGTTTCGTTCTGGTGATTGGGGAGTTCGTTTCCCGTCATTGAACGGAGCGTCATGAGCATTCGCCGGTTGTCGCTGCAGTCTGCCGGCGCGCTCCTCGTGGGCGTGCTTGGCGTCGGCGCTGGAGGCCGGGTCGACGCCGATGCGGAGCCAGCGGCCGCGGCGGTCAAGACCTGCGTCTTGCGCGCCCGCGTTGTCGCCACCGGCTTGCCCGGCGCGCACGGTGTTCGGCAGGTGGGGCGCTTTCACAGCGGTGGGCCGCTCACCACCAACCCCGAGTTCCTGATGCAGACGCAGAGCGGCCACGTGCTCGATCCGCAGCGCGTGCTCGTGGCGCTCGAGAGCAACCTCGGCGCCGCGCCGGCCGAACCGGCGCATGCCGCGGGCACGGTGCTGTCGATCGACCCGCAGGCCGCAGCCGACGGCCGCGCCTTGGCCGTGCCGCCGAACCTGGGTGTGCTGCCGCGCGCCGACACCGGCGCGGCGCTG
>JANMWQ010000096.1:0-5854 GCA_031394085.1 Rhizobacter sp.
TCTTCGTTCTTGCGCTGGTTCAGGTCTTCCTGGAACTCGCGGCGCTTGCGCTGCAGTTCGCGGTCCTGCTCGACGAGATCGCGTTGGCGGCGATTGCGCTCGGCCTCGCCGAGCGTTGGTGAGTCTTTGTCGAGCTTGTCGGCGGCGACTTTGAGCTTGCTCGCGGCGTCTTCGCCCTCGTTCTGGCGCTTCGAGAGCTCGGTCTCGAGGCGGGTCTGGGCCGCCTTGGCGAGCGTCGCTTCACGCAGAACGCGGTCGCTGTTGACAAAGCCGATCTTGAGCTCCTGGGCTTGCGCGCCGGCCACGACCATCAGCGCCATCGCAGCGATCGCCGCGAACTTCACGGCACCGGATTTGAGCGAGAGGCTTTTCATTAGAACGCTGTCCCGATCTGAAATTGAAGACGCTGGATTCTATCTTCTGGCTTCTTGCGAATCGGCGCGCCGTAGCTGAGCTTGAGCGGGCCCACCGGCGAGACCCAGGTCAGGCCCAAGCCGGCCGACACGCGCAGGCTGTCGACGGTCAGCTTGTCGTTTTCACCCCAGACATTGCCGACGTCGACGTACGTGAACCAGCGCAAGGTGCGGTCGTTGCCGGTGCCCGGGATCGGCAGGTAGAGCTCGCTGTTCATGTTGAACTTGCGATTGCCACCGATGTAGGCCCCGGTCACGTCGACCGGGCCGAGCGAGTTCTGGTCGAAGCCGCGCACGCTGCCGAGGCCGCCGCCGTAGAAGTTCTTGAAGATCGGGTAAGGCCGACCATTGAGGCCTTTGCCCCACGAGAAGTCGGCGTTGAAGCCGAAGGTGAAGCGCTTCGTCAGCGCCAGATACTGCTGGAACTTGGCATTGGTGCGCAGGTACTTCGCGTCACCGGTCAAGCCCCAGTCGAAGTTCAGACTGGTGAGGCGGCCGGCGGTCGGCACCAGCGCGCTGTCGCGGCTGTCACGCGACCAGCCGATCGTCAGCGGCACCGAGGTGCTGCTGGGGCCGAACTCGGTCACGTAGTTGCGGTAGTTGACCGGCAGGTTCGAGCCCTCGATCTTGGTCTGCTCGAAGCCGATGCCGAAGAACACCGTGTCGTACTCGCTGAACGGCACGCCGAAACGGATCGACGCGCCCGGTGTGACGAGCTTGTACTCTTCGCCCTGGCTGTTGATCGGGCGCTGCGTGCGATAGAACACGTCGATGTAGCGCGAGATGCCGTCGACCGTGAAGTACGGGTCGATCGTGCTGACCACCAACGTGCGGCTGTACTTGCTGGTGTTGAGCTCGACACCGAGGTAGTTGCCCGAGCCGAACACGTTTTCCTGCTTGATCGATCCCGACAGCGCGAGCTTGTCGGCCGACGAGAAACCGGCACCGATCTGCAGGTTGCCGGTCTGCTTTTCTTTGACCATGATCGTCAGATCGACCTGATCGGCGGTGCCGGGCACCTCGTTGGTGTCGACGCTGACTTCGCTGAAGAAGCCCAGACGATCGACCCGATCGCGTGACAGCTTGATCTTGCGACCGTCGTACCAGCCGGCCTCGAACTGGCGAAACTCGCGGCGCACCACTTCGTCGCGCGTCTTGGTGTTGCCGGACACGCTGATGCGACGGATGTAGACCCGCCGTGAAGGCTCGGCCGTGATCGTCAGCGCGACAGTGCCGTTGACGCGATCGATCTCGGGCCGCGCCTCGACCTTCGCGAAGGCATAGCCGAAGGTGCCGAAACGGTCGCTGATGGCGCGCGTCGTCAGCGTGACGGTCTCGGCGCGATACGGCTCGCCGGGCTTGATGGCGACCAGGGTCTTGAAGTCGTCTTCCTTGCCGAGGTAGTCGCCTTCGAGCTTGACGCCGGTCACCGTGTAAGGCTGGCCCTCTTTCACGTTGATGGTGACGGTGATGTCCTGCTTGTCGGGCGAGATCGCGACCTGGGTCGACTCGACGCTGAACTCGAGGTAGCCGCGGTTGAGGTAGTAGGCGCGCAGGCTTTCGAGGTCGGCGTCGAGCTTGGCGCGCGAGTAGCGATCGGCCTTGGTGTAGAAGTTGAGCCAGCCGCCGTCGTTCAGATCGAACAGGCCCTTCAACGTGCTCTCTGAGAATGCCTTGTTGCCGGCGATGCGGATCTCGCTGATCTTTGCGGCCGAGCCTTCGGTGATCGTGAAGCTCAGGTTGACGCGGTTGCGTTCTTGCGGCGTCACGGTGGTCACGACCTCGGCGCCATACAAGCTGCGGGTGAGGTACTGGCGCTTCAGCTCTTGTTCGGCGCGGTCCGCCAATGCCCTGTCGAACGGCTGGCCGTCGCTGATACCGAAGTCGCGCAGCGACTTGATCAGCTGGTCTTTGTCGAATTCTTTCAGGCCGACGAAGTCGATGTTGGCGATGACCGGGCGCTCCTCGACGATGACGACGACGACGCTGCCGTCGATGTCGATGCGCACGTCTTTGTAGAGGCCCGTGGCGAACAGCGCGCGCAGCGCTGCGGCGCCCTTTTCGTCGGTGTAGCTCTCGCCGATGCGGAACGGCAACGACGCGAACACCGTACCGGCGTCACTGCGCTGCAGGCCCTCGACGCGAATGTCCTTGACGGCGAACGGCTCGACCGCCCAAACCGAGGCCGCAGGCAGAGCGGCGGCGAGCGCGACACAAACAACGGCAGGATGAAAGAAGGTCGAACGGGTGGTGAAAGACATGCGGTCGGTCATTGCAGGCCCAGCAGGCGGGCCACATCGTTGTAAAGAGCCAAGGACATCATCATGAGCAGAACAGCCACCCCGCCACGCTGCAGCCGGTCAAGCCACAACTCCGAGACCGGCTTGCCTGTCACACCCTCGAAAAGATAATACATCAGGTGTCCACCGTCCAAAACCGGCAACGGCAACAGGTTGAGCACGCCCAAGCCGATGCTGACGACGGCCAAAAATCCCAGGTAGTAGGCCGCGCCGAGCCGCACCGATTGACCCGCGTAGTCGGCGATCGTCAGCGGCCCGCTCAGGTTTTTCAGCGAGGCCTGGCCGGTCAGCATCTTGCCCAGCATCTTCAGGTTCAGGATCGCCATCTGCCAGGTCTGCACCGCACCTTGCGCGAGGCCGTCGAACACGCCGTAGCGCACGTTGACCATCTCGGGCGGCTGACCCGGCGCCACGCCGATGCGGCCGATCTGCTGACCGGATTCGGTGACGACCGCGGGCGTCACCGCCAGCTCGATCGCCTGACCGGCACGCTCCACGCGCCACTGCATCGGCTTGGCAACGCCGCCCTTCACGCTCGTGCGGATCGCGTCTCGCACCGCGAACGCATCGCCCATCGGCACGCCGTCGACGCTCAGCACGCGGTCGCCGGTGCGCAGGCCGGCGCGTGCCGCCGGCTCCCCCGCCTTGACTTCACCGAGCACCGGCTCGCTGAATGCATAGCCGAGGCCGATGCGCTGCATCAGCTTGGCATCGACGTCGCTGGTGCCGAGCGCGTCGAGGGCGAGCGCGACATTGCGGCGCGCGTTGCCTTGCACATCGGTCACCATCAATTGCAGCGGCGCACCGCGCAGCACAGCCTGCGTGACTTCCCAGCGCACGTCGGTCATCGAGCGCAGCGCGTGCCACTCGCTGCCGTCGCTCGACCATTCGCGCGCCCAGTCGCCGCTGCGCAGGCCGGCGCGCTCGGCCAGGCTGCCGGCTGCCGGCGGCCCCATCACCGCCTTCGGCTCGTCGATGCCGATCCAGTGCGCGGCCGCATAGAGCAGCACCGCCAGCAGCAGGTTCGCAGCCGGTCCGGCGGCGACGATCGACGCGCGTTGCCACAACGGCTTGCGGTTGAAACTGCGGCTCAAATCGTCGGGCGCGACCGGCGCCTCGCGCTCGTCGAGCATCTTCACGTAGCCGCCGAGCGGCAGCGCGCAGAGCACGAACTCGGTGCTGTCGGGCGTGGCCTGGCGCCGCCACAGCACCCGGCCGAAGCCGACCGAGAAGCGCAGCACCTTGACGCCGCAGGCGACCGCCACGCGGTAGTGGCCATATTCGTGGATGACGATCAGCACGCCGAGCGTGAAGATGAAGGCAAGGACGGTGATCATGGCGCGAGGCCTTTCACGAACTGCGACGCCTGGCGGCGGGCGCGTTGGTCGATGTCGAGCAACGCTTCGAGCGAGTCGCTGCCCGACGAGCGCACGTCGACGCCCCCGAGCGCGTGCGCGATCACGCTGTGAATCTGGTCGAAGCGGATGGCGCCCGTGAGGAAGGCGGCGACCGCGGTTTCGTTCGCGGCGTTGAGCACGGTGGTGCTGCCTTCTGGGCCGCTCAACGTGGCCCACGCGAGCGCGAGGCCGGGGTAGCGCTTCAAATCGGGCGCCTCGAAGGTCAGCGCCGACAGCGTTGTGAAGTCGAGCTGGCTCGCGCCCGACTCGATGCGCTCGGGGAACGACAGGCCGTACGCGATCGGCACCCGCATGTCGGGCGTGCCGAGTTGTGCGAGCACCGAGTTGTCGCGGCACACGACCATCGAATGCACGATCTGCTGCGGGTGGATCACGACCCTGATCTGCTCGGGTGCGAGCTCGAACAGCCAGCGTGCCTAGATCACCTCGAGCGCCTTGTTCATCATGGTCGCCGAGTCGACCGAGATTTTGCGGCCCATCGCGAAGTTGGGGTGAGCACAGGCTTCGTCGGGTGTGATCGTGGCCATCGTCGACGGGTCGCGCTCACGGAACGGGCCGCCTGACGAGGTCAGCAGGATGTGGTCGATGCGACTCGGCCAGCGGGCACGGTTTTCGGGCAGGCACTGGAAGATCGCCGAGTGCTCGCTGTCGATCGGCAACAGCGTGGCGCCGCCGTCGTGCACCGCCTTCATGAAGAGCGCCCCGCCCACGACCAGCGCCTCCTTGTTCGCGAGCAGCAGGCGCTTGCCGGCGCGCGCTGCGGCCAGGCAAGGCGCGAGACCGGCAGCGCCGACGATCGCGGCCATCACGGAGTCGACTTGTGGGTGCGCCGCCAGGTCGCACAGTGCTTGCGCGCCGGCGAGCACCTCGGTCTTGAGCCCTCGCCCTTTGAGCCTGACGCGCAAATCGGCGGCCTGCGCTTCGTCGGGCAAGGCGGCAAAGCGCGGCCGCCATTGCACACACTGCGCGAAGAGCGCGTCGATGCGGCTGTGCGCTGTCAACGCGAAGACCTCGAAGCGATCCGGGTGGCGTGCGATCACATCGAGCGTGCTGGTGCCGACCGAGCCGGTGGCGCCGAGGATGCAAACGCGCTGCAGCGAAGCGTTCATAGGGTGATCATTGCCATCGCGATCGGGAACACCGGCAGCAGCGCGTCGACACGGTCGAGCACGCCGCCGTGGCCGGGCAGGAGATTGCTGCTGTCTTTGGCGCCCGCTGCGCGCTTGACCAACGACTCAAACAGGTCGCCGACCACGCTCAACGCGGCGAGGAACACGACCACACCGACCAGGCCGATCGCACCGAAGCGGCCGTACAGCCCCGTGTACAGGCTGGGCGAGTCCATCTTGAAGGCGGTATCGAGCCAGAGCCACAGCGCCGCGAGCACCAACGCGCCGAGCATGCCGCTCCACACGCCCTCCCAACTCTTGCCCGGGCTGATGCCGGGCGCGAGCTTGCGTCTGCCGAAGGCCTTGCCGCCAAAATAAGCCGCGATGTCGGCGGCCCAGACAAGGCAGAACACGGAGAGGATGAAGTTGACGCCGATGGTCTTCGCGGCAGCCAGTGCGAGCCATGCCGTCCACAACAACACCAGCCCGATCGCACAGCGCACCGTCACCGGCACAGCCGGCCAGTGGGCCGGGCCGCCGCGCAACACGAAGGTGCCGCCGAGCACCCAAACCAGCGTCGCGAGCCACCAGGCCATGCGCGGCGGCGTGTCGCC
>JANMWQ010000101.1:0-15816 GCA_031394085.1 Rhizobacter sp.
AGCATCTCGGTCGCCTGCATGCACTGCAGCGATGCGCCCTGCATGGCGGTGTGCCCGGTCAACTGCTTCTACCGCACCGACGAAGGCGTGGTGCTGCACGACAAGGATGTCTGCATCGGCTGCGGCTACTGCTCGTATGCCTGCCCGTTCGGCGCGCCGCAGTTTCCGAGCAATGGCGCGTTCGGGCTGCGCGGCAAGATGGACAAGTGCACCTTCTGCGCCGGCGGCCCCGAGGCCAACGGCAGCGAAGCCGAAAACGAAAAGTACGGCCGCAACCGCCTGTCCGAAGGCAAGCTGCCGGCCTGCGCCGAAATGTGCTCGACCAAGGCGCTGCTCGGTGGCGACGGCGATGTCGTCGCCGACATCTTCCGCACCCGGGTGCTGAATCGCGGCAAGGGCAGCGAGGTGTGGGGCTGGGGCACGGCTTACGGCAAGCCGACCGTCGCGGCAGTGTCGACGCCGGTCGAGGTGAAGAGGTGATCGGCCGCGCGCTTCTGACCAGCGCCGTGGCGGCGTTGACCTTGGCGCTCGTCGCCTGCGGCGAGAAGCCGCAGGCGATGGACGTGGCGGCCAAGAAGGCCGATGCCGAGCCCTGGACCACGTCGAACGCTGCTAACTCGGCTTTCTACGCGCCCGGCTGGAAGGTCGGCGACAAGACTGCGTGGGAAGAACAGATGCGCCAGCGCAATCGGGCGCAAAACGACTACGTGCGTTGAAGGCCGAGGAGACCGCGATGCGAAGCCTGATCCCCCACCGCGCGCTCGCGGGTCTGCTCACGGCGTTCACGCTGGTGTGCGCGTCGGCGCAGAGTGCGCCTGCTTCGCCCGTCGCCTCCGGCCCGCCGGCTGGTTTCGTCGCGCCCGCCGAACCGAAAGCTGAAGACACCAACGCGCAGCGTGCGAAGAGCCAGCCCGGCAACAACGCGCCGTTCTGGCGTGCAGTGCAGCAATCGGGTGTCGACAAGGGCATCAGCAATCTGCCCGGTGCCGAAAAAGGCGTGCTGATCCAGGAGTTCGTGCAGTACCCCGGATCGCTTGTCACGAACGCCGGTGAAGCGTGGCGGCAGGTGCGCAACGACTGGATCATTCCCTACGGCGGATCGTTGATCGTGATCGTCGTGCTTGCGCTCGCGCTGTTCTACTTCGCGAAGGGCACGATGGGCGGCCACGTGCCGAACACCGGCCGCACGATCGAGCGCTTCACCTATTTCGAGCGCGCCGCGCACTGGTCGAACGCGATCGCGTTTTGCGTGCTCGCGGTCTCGGGGCTGGTGATGGCGTTCGGCAAGTTTTTTCTGCTGCCGGTGACGGGCAGCATGCTGTTCGGCTGGTTGACCTACGCGCTGAAGACGGCCCACAACTTCGCCGGGCCGCTGTTCGCGGTGTCGCTGGTGATCGTGTTCGTGACCTTCGTGCGCGACAACTTCCCCGGCCACGGTGATCTGCAGTGGCTGCGCAAGGGGGGTGGCCTGCTCGGCGGTGTCGAGCCGCCTTCGGGCCGCTTCAACGCCGGTGAGAAGGTCGTTTTCTGGGGCGGCGTGTTCGCGCTCGGCATCGTCGTCGTCGGCTCGGGCCTGGTGCTCGACCACCTGATCCCGGGCCTGGCTTATTTGCGCGGCGACATGCAAATCGCCAGCATGATCCACGGCGTCGCCACGGTGCTGATGATGGCGATGTTCCTCGGCCACATCTACCTCGGCACGCTCGGCACCAAGGACGCGTACAAAGGGATGCGAACCGGCCATGTCGACGAAGGCTGGGCCAAGGAACACCATGGGCTCTGGTATGACGACATCCAGGCTGGCCGGGTGCCGGCACAACGCACGCCGCCCGCCGCGGGCCGGCCGGATCTGACGGCTGCGCAGTTGTGAGCGCGGTTTGAAACCCCACAAGGACGACGCATGCGATTGCCCATTCCAGCACTTTGTGCGCTTACCGCGCTGATCATCTCGGCATGCATCGCCGGGCCAGCGATCGCCAAGCTGCCACCGCCAACCGATCAAGCCAAGGCAAAGGCCGCCGAGACCGTCGCGAAGACCGCATGGACCGACAAGGTCGGCGGCTACCAGCTCTGCCAGGCGATGAACCGCACCGCCGACCGCTACCGCGAGGCCGAAAAGGCAGCCGGCAAGGAGGCGCCGGCTGCAGTCGAGACGCCGGCCTGCACCGACCCCGGTGCATTCGTGGCGCCGGTGCCGGCCGAGGCGAAACCGCTCGAAGCCGCCGGCGCGCACTCACCGGCCACGATGGCCACTTCGCCGCCGAACTCGAAGGCGACCGCCGCGGAGATACAGGCCCAGCCGAAGAAGTGAGCTTCGCCCGGCGCGTCGACGCCGCGGCGTGGCGCCGCTCCCTTCGTTCACCTACCGTCCGCGCATGACCCTCGCGCCCCGACTCACCGCCGCCTCGGCGCCCCTGGTACACGAAGTCGACGTGCTCGACGAGTTCGGGGCAATGCGCCACATCTCGATCCCGGCCGAGCGCGCGCTGACCGTGTTCGTCGACAAGCGCGAGCTGGTCACGCTGATGACGCTCGGCGCCGCGCCCGAGTTGCTGGTGCTCGGCTACCTGCGCAACCAGCGCCTCGTCGACAGCGTGGACGACATCGAATCGATCACCGTCGACTGGGACGTGCAGGCCGCCGCGGTCAAGACGCGTGCCGGCATCGAGCGCTTCGACGAGAAGACCGCCAAGCGCGTCGTCACGACCGGCTGCGGGCAGGGCACGGTGTTCGGTGACCTGATGGGCGACCTCGACAGGGTCCGCTTGCCCGCCGCTGACGACCCGACCGCACGCATCAGCCAGCAGGCGCTGTATGGCCTGCTGAACGCGATGCGCATTCAGGAGAGCACCTACAAGTCGGCCGGCTCGGTGCACGGCTGCGCGCTCTTCAGGCAAGACGAACTGCTGATGTTCGTGGAAGACGTGGGCCGCCACAACGCGATCGACACGATCGCCGGCTGGATGTGGCTGCACGGTGTGATCGGCGCAGACAAGATCTTCTACACGACCGGGCGGCTCACCAGCGAGATGGTGATCAAGTCGGCGCAGATGGGGGTGCCGATCGTGGTCTCGCGCAGCGGCATCACGCAGATGGGCCACCAGCTTGCGCACCAGCTCGGCCTGGCGCTGTTCGGCCGCGCGACGAACCGGCACTTCATCTGCTACAGCGGCTTCGACCGCTTCGATTCGCAGCCCGAACCGGCACGCGCCGGGGCGCAGGCGGTGCGCGAGTAGGTCGTTGGCCGCGAGCGGTCGGCTGGAGACCCCCTCATACAAGGGTGTGCAGATGTCACACGGCGATCGCCCTGCTGCCTAGAATGTTTTGCCGGCGAACCTTTTGTCCGGAACAGCACAAGTCGAATCCATCCGGCCGCCCTGCGGCTCTCAACACTCGGGGTGATCCACATGATTGCAAAAAGCATTCGGGCAGCGTCTCTCGGCGCAGCGATTTCTGTTGTCGCGGCGCTCGCCGGAGCCGGTTCGGCGCAAGCGGCGGTGTACCGGGGCACCTGGGATCCGGGATACGGCGGCATCTTCCCCACCTTGGGTTGGAGCGCTTCGGCATCGTTCGACGTGCCGACGTCTTGCCTGACCACTGATGGTCCGAAAAGCATTTCCGGCGACTGCGCGGGCTTCTCGGTGTTGAGCGCTCAGCTCGATTTCTACAACACCGCGTCGCCGAGCACGATTCTCGAGTCGTTCAGCCTCAACACGGGCGTGTTCGTCAACGGCATCGTCATTGCTGGCGGGCAGCTCGCCGGGATCAACACCGGGTTCTTCGGCGCGGTCGTGCCGTCGGGCGACTCGTTGTCGATCGCCGGTGGCGGCAACTATGCGTTCAGCCTGATCCTGTACGACAACACGTTCGCGCAACTCGTGCGTGCGAAGCCGACGACAACCTCGCCCGCGTGCGCCGCGCTCCCGAGCACGTCAACCGATTGCGCCTACTCGGCCAATGCCGCTGTCGGCACGATCACGCCGGCCATACCCGAGCCGCAAACCTACGCACTGATGCTTGCCGGGCTGGGCGCGCTCGGCTGGGTTGCACGCCGCCGCAACCGGCAAGCCACGACGGCCTGAACCAGATCAGCCGGCGGCCGTGAAGGCCGCCGGTTCGGCGATCTGCGGCGCCCGCGCGCTCTGGATCGCGCGGTCGATCTGCCAGTCGGCTCCGTCGCGCCAAGCGGCCTCGAAAGTGGCCGGGTTCAACGCGCGTCGCATCGACTGCATTTCGGCCTGCCAGCGCGGCTCGCTCAACGCCGAGCGACGCAGCCCGAGCCGATCGCGCCAGGTCGACGCGACCGCCGCCAGGTTGACCGCCAATTCGGCGCGGCCTTCGGCGACCGCGAGCACCGCGTGATCTTCCAGGCAGCCGATCATCTCCTCCCGCATCTCGAACGCGCGGAACGCCGTGACCGCCTCGCCGAGCCGGTGACGCGCCGATGCCAGCTCGCGTTGCCCGACGTCGACCTTGCCGAGCCACCATTGCGCGTTCGCCTCGCCGCGCTTGTCGCCGCCCTCACGGCAGACGGTCAGCGAGCGCTTGAAGCGCACCGCCGCCTGCGGCAAGTCGTCGGTTTGAAGCGCCGCCTCGCCGAGCACGAGCTCGCACTCGCCTTCGAGCTCCTGGTCCTTGATCGCGCGTGCGATCACGAGGCAGGCGTCGAGCTGCACGCGTGCTTCGATGTTGTCGCCAATCAGGACGCTGATCTGCCCCAGGTGCAGCAGCCCGATCGCTTCGCCGACGCGGTCACCGAGCCGGCGGAAGATATCGAGCGCCTCGCGTTCGCCGGTCGCCGCGCCTTCGATATCGCCGGCGTACAGACGCGCCAGCGTTAACGTGGACAACGTCGCGGCGATGTCGACTTCGTTCGCGAGCTCGCGGCGCAGTTCGAGGCAGGTCTCTAGCATCTGGCGCGCTTCGGCATAGTCGCTCTGGCTTTCGGCGAGCGCGGCGCCGACATACAGCGCCCACGCCCGCCCGACCGGTGACGCGTGGATCGCCGGCAGCGCCAAGGCGGCCCGCACGAGATTTCGGCCCTCGGTGGAATAGCCGCGGAGGATCCAGAAGCCCTGCATCGCCACGGCGAACTTGACCGCGATGAACGGGTCGACGTCGCCGGCCAGCGGCAGTGCAGTGGCGGTGCGGATGTTGTCGAGCTCGGCCTCGATGCGCCAGATCCAGTCGGCCTGCTCCGGGCCCGAAAGGCCGCGGTTCGCCGCCTTCGCCAGCGCGAAATAGTGTTCGCAGTGCCGCGCCGAGGTCGTCGCGAGATCGTCGTCGCCTTGTTCGAGCTTTTCGTGCGCGTACTCGCGGATCGTCTCGAGCATCCGGTAGCGCGCGCCGTCGTCGCGCTCTTCGAGCATCACGAGCGATTTTTCGACCAGCGAACCGAGCAGGTCGAGCACGGCGTCGGGTTCGAGCGGCGGGGCACTGCAGACGGCCTCGGCCGCGGCCAGATCGAAGCCGCCGATGAACACCGCGAGCCGGCTCAGCACGGTGCGCTCGTCGGGCTCGAGCAGCTCGTAAGACCAGTCGACCAGCGCCCGCAGCGTTTGCTGCCGTTCCTGCAGCACGCGGGCGCCGCCGGTCAGCAATTTGTAGCGGTCTTTCAGTCGGGCGTTGATGTCGGCCACGCTCAGCGAGCGCAGACGCGCCGCCGCGAGTTCGAGCGCCAGCGGGATGCCTTCGAGCCGTGCGACCAACTCGGCAATCAACGGCGCGTCGCGTTCGTTCAGGAAGAAGTTGGGTTTGTGCAGCCGCGCCCGGTCCATGAAAAGCTGCACCGCGGTCGAACGCGAGAGCACCTCGATGCCGTCGTCGCGCGCCGGTACCGGCAGCGGCGAGACCGGATACGCCTGCTCGCCGGGCGTGCGCAGCGCCTCGCGGCTCGAGGCCAGGATGCGCACATGGGGCGCCGCCTTGAGCACCGCATTCGCCAGCCGCGCCGACACCTCGACGACGTGCTCGCAGTTGTCGAGGATCAGCAGCGCGCGCTGGGGCTTGAGGTGCGCACAGAGGGTTTGCAGCAACGTGCGGCCGGCGTCCTCGCGCACGCCGAGCACCTGTGCGGTCTCGGCGATGACGAGCTCGGCATCGCGGATCGGCGCGAGGTCGAGGAACCAGACGCCGTCGGGAAACTGATGGATCAGCTCGGCCGCGACCTGCAGCGAGAGCCGCGTCTTGCCGAGGCCGCCCATGCCGAGCAGCGTCAGCAGCTTGGCACTGCCCATCAGCGACTTGACCTCGGCGAGTTCGCGCTCGCGCCCGATGAACGAGGTCGGCTGGTGCGGCAGGTTGTTCGGAATGTCGCGGACCGGCAGCCACCAGTCGCCGGTGCGCACCACGCGGTAGCACTTCTCGCTGTCGGGCGGCTGCACGAACAACGCGTCGTCGTTGCCGACCTCGAAGACCTCGATCGGCTCGGCGATGCCCTTGAGCATCCAGTGGCCGTGCGAAAGCACCTTCAGCGCCGTCTTGCCGAGGTCTTCGCGCGCCTCGGCGGTCAGCAGCGTTTGCCCGGGCAGCGCGAGCGACATCACGCGCGCTGCGGTCGGCTTGGCGAGGCCGTCGACCTCGAGCGGCTTCGCGCCGCGGGCGATGTCGTCCGCGCTGTTCTCGCGCAGGATCACCGGGCCGACATGCAGCCCGGCGCGTGCGGTCAAAGGTATCGGCAGGCCGGCGAGGGCGCGGTGGTAGTCGTGCGCATAACGCACCGCGTCGGCAGCGGCATCGAACAGCAGCAGCATGCCGTCGGTCTTGTCGATCTCGCGTCCGTGGCGCGCTTCGAGCAGCGAACGCGCGACGCGGTCGTGCGCCGCCCACACGTCGGCCATCGCCGCGTCGCCGAGTTCCTGGGACAGCTGGGTGCTGTCGACCACATCGGTCAACAGCAGCGCGCGCAACTCACTCATGCCGGGTTTTGCCGCGCACCGACACGTGAGACGTCCCGACGATCGACAGGACGCTGCCCCGGCACTGCCTGACAGGATCAACCATGTCGAAAGTTTACCTGCGAGCTACGCGCCGAAAACTGCGCACCCCCTAGCTTGACGAGCCGCTGCGTCCGCTGATTTGACGCCCGTTCATCGGCCGCGGTCGGCCCGCCGCTGCGTCAAGTCAAGCCGTCGAACGGCAACACGTCGACCAACTCACCGGCTGCCACATCGCCCTGCGCGTGGTGCAGCACGACCAGCCCGTTGGCCTCGCTCATGCTGCGCAGGATGCCCGAGCCCTGCGCGCCGGTGATGCGCACCTGCCAGCCGGCGCCATCGGGCGTGCGGGTGACGATGCCGCGCTGGTACTCGGTGCGGCCGGGCTTCTTGCGCATCGGCAACGCGCTCGCGGCGCGCAGCATCGGCATCGGCTGCGCTGCGGCACCGCTCATCGCGAGCAGCGCGTCGCGTACCAGCGCGTAAAACGTGACCATCACCGCGACCGGATTGCCGGGCAGGCCGAACAGGATCGCGCTGTGGCCGTCGACGCCTTGGTCGGATCCGATGCGACCGATCGCCATCGGCCGGCCGGGCCGCATCGCGATGCGCCAGAACAGCACGTCGCCGAGCTTTGCCATCACCAGCTTCGTGTGGTCGGCCTCGCCGACGCTGACGCCGCCCGAGGTGATCACCGCGTCGGCATCGCGGGCGGCCGCGCGGAAGGTGGCCTCCAGCGCTGCCGGGTCGTCGCGCACGACGCCGAGGTCGATGACCTCGACACCGAGCCGCGCCAGCATGCCCCACAACGTGTAGCGGTTGCTGTCGTAGACGCAACCAGCGGGCAACGCTTCGCCGATCGAGCGCAGTTCGTCGCCGGTCGAGAAAAACGCGACGCGCAAGCGGCGGAACACCGGCACCTCGGCTTGGCCGAGCGACGCGAGCAGCCCCAGATCGGCCGGGCGCAGCACGCGGCCCGCGACGAGCGCGGCGTCGCCTTGCGCGAGGTCTTCGCCCTTCAGGCGGCGGTTGTCGCCGGTGCGCACGATACCGGCGGGAATGCTGATGCGGTCGCCGTCGACGGTGACGAACTCCTGCGGCACGACGGTGTCGAGCCCGGCCGGCATCACCGCGCCGGTCATGATGCGCACGCACTGGCCCGGCGCGGCGCTGGCGATGTCGGTCTGGCCCGCGAAGCCGCTGCCGGCGACGATCAGAACCGTGTCGGCCGCGGCCGCCAGATCGCTGCTGCGAAACGCGTAGCCGTCCATCGCCGAGTTGTCGTGGGCCGGCACGTTGAAGCTCGAGACGATGTCGCGCGCGAGCACGCGGCCAAGGGCCGAACGCAGCGCGAGCATCTCGACGGCCTGCACCTTCGGCACCAGCCGCGCGATGAATTCCTGCGCCTGCGCGACCGGCAGCGACGTCGGGTCGTAGCCGTTCACGCAGGAGGCGATCGCCTGCAACGAGGGCGGCAGTTCGCGCTCGAACGCTGACGTGGACGATGGCGCGTTGTCGTGATCAGCCATGTTGCTGCAAGGCCTTCAATTCGTCGGCCGTGTTGGCGTTGATGAACGCCTGCGCGTCGTCGAACGCGACCTCGACGCAGCGCAACGACGCCGTCCACTTGTCGATCTTGCGCTGACCGCTCTGCGTGAACTTCACCAGGCTTTCGAGCACCTCGCTTTTCATCAGGCAGAACACCGGCTGGACCTGCAACGCGCCGTCTTCAACGGTTGCCGCCATTGCGACTTCGGCGTCGCGCTCGACCAGCGCCTGTGCGAGCCGCGCGACCAGATCGGCCGGGAACAGCGGCGAGTCGCAAGGCACGGTGACGAGGTAGGGCGTCTCGCAACGTTCCAGGCCGGTTAAAAACCCCGCGAGCGGGCCGGCGTAGTCGCTGAGCGTGTCGGGCCAGACCGGCACGCCCATCGATTCGTAGGCACCCAGGTTGCGGTTCGCGTTGATCATGATCTCGCCCACCTGAGGCGCGAGCCGCATCAGCGCGTGCATCGCCAGCGGCACGCCGCCGTGGTTCTGCAGGCCCTTGTCGACGCCGCCCATGCGGCTGCCGCGCCCGCCGGCCAGGATCAGGCCGGTGATGTCTTTGGTGTCGATCATGCGGCCGAGTGTATTTCGCCGAGCACGACCTCGATCGCCGCGGCTCGGGTCAGTTTTTCGACGCGTTCGGGAAGAACAGCTGCTCGCCGCCGATTTTGTAGGCCGCGATCACGGCCTGGCCCTCGGCCGAAACGACCCAGTCGGAGAAAGCCTGCGCCAGCGCCGTTTTCGTTTGTGCGTGCTTGGCCGGGTTCACGACGATCACGCCGTAGGGGTTGAACAGGCGCTTGTCGCCTTCGACCAGCACGCCCAAGTTGCCGCGGTTCTTGAACGACAGCCAGGTGCCGCGGTCGGCGAGCACGTAGGCGTCGGCGCTCGACGCGATGTTGAGCGCCGGGCCCATGCCGCAGCCGCAGGCGCGGTAGTCGAAGGGCTTGCCGGCAACCTTGACGGCAGGGTCGTCGATACCGGCGGTCTTCCAGTAGCGCAGCTCGGCCGCGTGCGTGCCGCTCTTGTCGGCGCGCGAGATGAACGCGACGCGGGAGGCGGCGTTCGATGCGGCCAGTTTGCCGAGCGCTGCGGCGATGTCTTGCCCCTTCACGTTGGCCGGGTCGCTCACCGGTCCGATCAGCACGAAATCGTTGTACATCACGCTGCGGCGCGGCAGGCCGAAGCCTTCGGCGACGAATTTCTCTTCGGCTGCCGTGTCGTGCACGAACAGAACGTCGGCGTCACCGCGCCGGCCCATGTCGAGCGCTTGGCCCGTGCCGACCGCGACCACGCGCACCTCGATGCCGCTGGCGCGTTTGAACGCCGGCAGCAGGTGCGGGAACAGACCCGACTGCTCGGTGCTGGTGGTCGAGGCCATCACGATGAACCTGTCTTGCGCCGAAGCCGGCAACGTGGCGGTGCCGAACGCGGTGGTCAGGCCGGCGAGCAGCCAACCGAGAACGGTGCGGCGGCCGGTGCGACTCTTCATTCCATGTCCCATGTCAACTCTCCTTTAAGAAACAAATCAGCCCGCGCGTCGAGGTGGTCACCCAACGGCGCACTGAAGAAGCGTGCGGTCGGCAGATCGGCGCGGAGGATGCCGCGGTCGAGGTAGACCACGCGCGTGGCCAGGCGCTTGGCCTGGCCGAGGTTGTGGGTGCTCATCACGAGCGTCATGCCGTCGGCTTTGAAGCGCCCGAGGATTGCCTCGATCTCGCGCTTGGCCGACGGGTCGAGGTTCGCGGTCGGCTCGTCGAGAAACAGCACGGCCGGCCGCATCGCCCACGCGCGGGCGAGGGCCAGGCGCTGCTGCTGGCCGCCCGAAAGCGCACGCGCCTGCCGATCGCGCAGCTCGAACAGGCCGGCGCGGTGCAGCGCTTCGGTCGTGCGCGCAGCGCGTTCGCTGGTGGCCACGCCCGCGAGCCAAAGCGCGACGCCCAGGTTGTTCCAGACCGACAGGCGCAGCATGAACGGCCGCTGGAACACCATCACTTGCGATGCGGCCTGCGCCGCCACCACGCGCGAACCGGTGTGCTCGACGAGGCCGTGCAGCGCCTGCAGCAAGGTCGTCTTGCCGGAGCCGTTCGCGCCGATCAGTGCGATGAAATCGCCGCGCTCGATGCGCAGACTCACGTCGTTCAGTGCGGTGACCGTGCCGTAGCACACGCTGGCGTGGTCGAGGCTCAGCATCACCGTCGGCGCGCTCATCTCGCCGCCGCCAGATCGCCGCCCTGCGCGCGTTGTGCCAGCGCGATCCCGGCGTTGATCAGCCCGACGAGCGCCAGCAGCACGATGCCGAGCGCGAGCGCCAGCGGCAGATCGCCCTTGCTCGTCTCGAGCGCGATCGTGGTCGTGATCACGCGCGTGACGCCGTCGATGTTGCCGCCGACGATCATCACCGCGCCGACCTCCGAGACCGCGCGGCCGAAGGCCGTCAGCAGAACCGTCGCGACCGCCCAGCGCTCGTGCAGCAGCATCAGCAGCGCACAGATGAAGGGCCGGGCGCCCATCGAGCGCAGCTGGTCACCGCCGTCGCGCAGGCTGTCGTTCACCAGCTGGCGCGCCAGTGCGGCGATCACCGGCAGCACCAAAATCGTCTGCGCGATCACCATCGCGCTCGGCGTGAACAGAATGCCCCATGCGCCCAGTGGCCCGCTGCGCGACAGCAGCAGGTAGACGACCAACCCGACCACGACCGACGGCAGCGCGAGCAAGGTGTTGAGCACCGCGAGCAGCACGCGTCGCCCGGGGAAGCGCGCGACTGCGAGCCACGCGCCGCCAGCAAGGCCGAAGCCGGCGGCGATCACGCAGGCCGAGAGGCTGACGGCGAGCGAGAGCCGCACGGTGCGCCACAACACAGGATCGGCATCGAGCACCAGCGCAGCGGCGGTGCGAAAACTCTCGGCGAAGGCGCTCAACGGATGTCTCTCATACTTCGTCGATTTTCAACGGCGCACGCAACCCGACGCGATATGAACTCCGATGCATAAGGTGCAGCTGGCCTACACGCTGGCCCCCGAGCGGGCCGCCGATCGCACGTTGCACCATCCGCTGCTCGCGATGTTGGCCGCGGTGCACGCGACCGGCTCGATCTCGGGCGCGGCGCGTCGGCTCGAACGCTCGTACCGCCACGTCTGGGGCGAGCTCAAGCGCTGGGAGGCCGAGCTCGGCCAGCCGCTGGTGCTGTGGGCGAAAGGCCAGCCCGCGGTGCTCGCGCCGTTCGGCGAGAAACTGCTGTGGTCGGAGCGACGCGCGCTGGCGCGGCTCGCACCGCAGATCGAGGCCTTGCGCAGCGAGCTCGAACGCGCGTTCGCACTCGCCTTCGACGACAGCGCCGGCGTGGTCACGCTGTTCGCGAGCTTCGACGAAGCCTTGCCGCGGCTGCGCGACCGGGTCGGCCCGCAACTGCACCTCGACATCGAGTTCACCGGCAGCGTCGACGCGCTCGCGGCGCTGAACGACGGCCGCTGCCTGCTCGCCGGCTTTCATGCGCTAACGGCCTCGAAGCTGCGCTCGCCGACCGCCAACACCTACCGCAGCATGCTCAAGCCAGGCCGCCACAAGCTGATCGGCTTCGCGCGGCGCGCGCAGGGCCTGATCGTCGCTGCCGGCAACCCGCTGATGCTCGCGTCGGTGCACGACCTTGCTCGGCCCGGCCTGCGCTTCGCGAACGGCCCGCGCGGCAGCGGCACGCGCGTCGTGCTGGAAGAGTTGCTTGCGGCGGCGCAGATCGATGCGGCCAGCGTCGCCGGCTTCGATCACGGCGAGCGTTCGCACCAGGCGGCCGCCGAAGCGGTCGCGAGCGGCGGCGCCGATGCGGCTTTCGGCACACTGCCGGCGGCACAGGCGAAGGGCCTGCACTTCGTGCCGCTGGCCGAGGAGCGCTATTTTTTGGTCACGCTCGCGGTGCACCTGAAGCATCCGCATCTGCTGGGCCTGCTCGATGCGCTTCAGTCGGACGGCTGGCGCACCGCGCTCGACGCGATTCCCGGTCATGCGGCCGAGCGTTGCGGCCAGGTGCTCTCGCTGAGCCAGGTGTTGCCATGGTGGAACTACCGCAAGCCCAAGCACGGCAGCGCAGGCGGCTGAGCGGCTCGCACCTCGTTGGGGTGTTGCGGATTCATCCTGCCCCCGGCGGCGCCGAATCACGCGACACTCTGCCGCTCGATCAAACCCTTCGGAGATGTCATGAACGCAGTCGAACCGGCCCGCACCCGCGGCGCCTTGCTCGCCATTCCCGTCGCCTTGCTGGTTGCCGGCCTCGCCGCATGTTCGATGCCCGGGCCTGCAGCGCCCACCGGCCCACGTGCGACGGCACCGCTGCAGGCCAAGGGTGGCAGCCAGGTCGGCGGCACGATCCTCTTCAATGAGCAGGCAGGTGGCCTGCGCGTGGTCGCGCGGGTCACCGGCTTGAAGCCGAACCAGGAGCACGGTTTTCACGTTCACGAGAAGGGCGACTGCTCGGCGCCCGACGCGATGAGCGCCGGTGGCCACTTCAACCCGACCGGCCAGCCGCACGGCCCGCAGGCGACGGCGCACCACGGCGGCGACATGCCTTCGCTGAAGGCCGACGCGGCCGGCAACGCCGAAGCCACGTTCACGATCGAAGGCGTGACGCTCGCCGGTGCCAACAACGGCGTGATCGGCAAGGCGGTGATCGTGCACGCGCAGCCCGACGACTACACGACCCAGCCGACCGGCAATTCGGGCGGCCGCATCGCGTGCGGCGTGATCGCGGCGGCGCCGGGGAGTTGACCCCGCGTGCCCGCCGTTTGCGCTACATCGACGCGGCGAGCGGCAGGTTCAGCAGCAGGTTCTGCGGCTTGAGCTTGAGGGTGCCGTCGGGCGTCATCGCCAGGCCGAGGTAGACCGGTTTGCCGGCCACATCGGCACGCATCTCGGCCGGGTCTGTGAACTCCAGCTTGAACAGGCTGATCAGGCGCTGCATTCGGTCCTCGGCCACCGGCCGCTCTTCGTACAAATCGTTGAGCAGCGCCATCGATTCGACATCGAGCCCGACATGCCAGCGCCACGCCTCGTCCGCGATCTGTTGCAGCGGTGTGATCGCGACCTGCACGCCGAGCAGGTGCCCGACCCAGCGTTCGAGCACGCCCGCGAGCGCCTTCAGGCCCGAGTGCGCGCGCGTCATCGTGAAGGTCAGGCCGTGGCCGATGTCGCTCGCGACCTCGTGCGTGAGGTCGAGCACGAAGGCATGGCGCTCGCGGCGCAGCCCGCTCTGCTGCCAATAGTCGGGCGCGTTGTCGGCGCTCAGCACCGTCATCTGCAGCGCAGCCATCGGCGCCTTGCTTTGCACCAGCAGCCGGCCGATGTCGCCGAAGCCCGCGGTCTCGTTCAGCAGGTCGATGGTCGCGAGGTCGGCGGCCAGCATCCGGCCGTCGGCCAGCGTGAGCCGCTGCGGGCGGAACAGCATCTCGGCGGCGCGCGCCTCGAACGCGTCGTCCGTGGTCAGCAAGTGCCGCACGATCGCCTGCACGATGCGCTCGACGAACACCGGCGGGATCGTCACCTGCCCGCTGCGCATCAGCGTGAGGTAGTACGCCTCCAGCGTGCCGGCGGCGAGCAGCGCATCGCGGAACGCGAGGAACATCCGGTGGTTGGCACGCGCGTCGCCGTCCTCGATCGCGTCCAGCTCGGCCGGCCCCACCGGGCGCATGGGCGTTGCCGAAAGTGCCGCGTGCAAGGCGATCTCTCCGGCGCACGACTCGTTGATCAATGCAAGTTCAGGCAGCGCGAGGAACGGGCGCAGCCAGGCGTCGGTCGGCCGCAGCCAGCCGTGCGGCGTGGGGTCGAGGTGGGCGTGGCCGCCAGCGTGCCAGGAGTCTTGCATCGGCGGCATTATCGGAGCGACGCTGGCCACGGCGCATACACTCGCGGCGCGCGCTTTCGCGCAGCCTCCCACCAGATCGAATCGCCACGATGAACGTCATCGGTTTCTGCGGCTTTTCCGGCTCCGGCAAGACCACGCTGGTCGAGCAACTCATCGGGCACCTCAAGCGGCACGGCCAGCGCGTGTCGGTCGTCAAGCATGCGCACCATGCGTTCGACATCGACCACGAAGGCAAAGACTCATGGCGGCACCGGCGTGCCGGCGCGTTCGAGGTGGTGATCGCCTCCGACCGGCGCCTCGCGAAGGTCCGCGAGTTCGAGGTGCGTGCCGACCCGAGCGTGCACGACCTGATCGCCGAGCTCGATGCTTGCGACTGGGTGCTGGTCGAGGGCTTCAAGCGGGCCGCGCTGCCGAAGATCGAGATCTGGCGCTCCGCGACCGGCATGCCGGCGCAGTACCCGCAAGATCCGCACATCGTCGCGATTTGCACCGACAGCGCAACCCGGTTGCCCGAGCGTACGGTGCTGCCGGTACTCAACCTCAACGATGCCGAAGCCGTGACGGCTTTTCTGCTGGGCAGCGGAGCGTGCTACACGTACCGACCGCCGTCAGGTGTCGCATGAGTTTGCTGGAACGAGTTCCTGCAACGCGGAAGGCGAGTGTGTGACCGAACTGCCGCCCGTCGTGCCTGTCCGGTCGCGGGGCGTGGTTTGGGTGCGATAGCGCCCCTGCGCGCCAAGCAACCGCACCGGGAACGGCCGGCCGTGCCGGCCATAGAGCACAATCGCGGCGCTTCGCGCTGCACAGATCGTGGCGCTGCACATCGAATCACAACAAGCCGCGATACGGCAAACGGGAGAACTTGGAAATGGCTGTAAAGAAAATGATAGGCCGCGTCGGCTGCGTGCTGTCGACCGTCACCCTCGTGGCCTGCGGTGGTGGCGGCGATTCAGGCGGCGTGGCGAGCAGCCCGCCGACGATTTCGAGCCAACCGCAGAATCAGTCTGTGCTCTCCGATGCCACAGCAACCTTTGCAGTCGCTGCCACCGGGAGCGGCTTGAGCTATCAGTGGAAGAAGAACGGCGTTGCCGTGGCCGGCGCAACCGCTGCGACCTACACGACGCCAGCAGCGAGTTACCTCGACAGCGGTGCGCAGTATGGCGTCGTCGTGTCCAACGCCGACGGCAGTGTCACCAGCAGCGTGGCGCAGTTGAGCTTGAGCCTGAGCGCCGACCAGCAAGCGTTCGAGAATCTGAGCCTGACGCCGAGCGGGGGCAGCGTGCTGCCGCGATGGAACCTGAACTTCTCAGGCGCGCAGACGAACGGCACCAACTACGCGTACTCGGAAACGGCAACGCCCATCATCTCGCCGCTGACCAATGGGCCGCAGACGAACGCCCAGGGGCTGCCGCAGAACATGGCCGTCTCGCTGCCCTTGGGGAGCGCCGGTCCAGTCAGGGTTCTGAAGGGCGGCGCGGTGCT
>JANMWQ010000109.1:0-3494 GCA_031394085.1 Rhizobacter sp.
TCGTCGTTCATCTGGAACGGGCCGCAGACGAACGCGTGGTCGATCGTCGATGCCGGCACCACCGTGCGCAAGAAGTCACCGATCTTGTCGCGGTTCATCACGCCCATGTTGAGCGGCGCATCGGTGTGCTCGTCAGAGAACACGTGGTGCAGTACGAGACGCGTCAGGTAGCGGTTCTTCAGGTCTTCGATCTCTTCCTTGAACATCGTCGACTTCAGCGCGCGGTTGCCGTAGATCAAGGTGAAGCGACTCAGTGGCTCGCGCGCCAGCACGGTCTTCATCGTCGACAGGATCGGCGTCACGCCGCTGCCGCCGGCGATGCCGACATGGTGGCGGCGCAGCGTGGGTTGCATCGGCACGAAGAAGCGGCCTTGCGGCGCCATCACGTTGATCACGTCGCCGGGTTCGAGGTGCGCGTTGATCCAGTTCGAGAACACGCCGCCCTTGACCTTGCGCACGCCGACGCGCAACTCGCCGTCGTCGACGCCGGCGCAGATCGAGTACGAGCGGCGCAGGTCGGCGCCGGCTATCTCCTTGCGCAGCGTGAGGTACTGGCCTTGCGTGAAGCTGAAGACCTCGCGCAGTGCGTCGGGCACGTCGAACGACACGACGACGGCTTCGGCGGTGTCGGGCAACACCGCCCGCACGCGCAGCGGGTGAAAGATGACGCTCATGGGGTTGTCTCCGCCGCTTTGGCGTGAAGGTTCAGATCGGCTTGAAATGCTCGAACGGCTCCCGGCACGCAAGGCAGCGCCAGGTCGCCTTGCAGGCAGTGGAACCGAAGGCGGAGAGTCGCTCGGTGTTCTGGCTGCCACAGCGCGGGCAGGCAAGGGGGGTCAAGCGCGGCCGGCCGATGAAGCGGATGGGAACGGCGCCGTCGTCGCGCGTCGGCGAGGGCGGCGCGATGCCGTAGGCCAGCAGCTTCGCGCGGCCCTCGGCGCTGATCCAGTCGGTCGTCCATGCGGGCGCGCGCTGCAGCGTGACGCGCGCGGCGCCGAGGCCGGCCGCGGCGATCGCCGCGAGCACATCGGCCTCGATCACTTCGGTGGCGGGGCAGCCGGAGTAGGTCGGTGTGAGGACGATTTCCAGACCGTCGTCGTGCGCGATCACGCCACGCACGATGCCGAGGTCGCGCACCGAGACGGCGGGCACTTCGGGGTCGAGCACGGTGGCGAGGACTTGCCATGCGCGAGTGACGCGCTCACCCTCACCCCAGCCCTCTCCCGCGTGCGGGAGAGGGTGCAGTATGGCTCCCTCTCCCCCGGAAACGGGGGAGAGGGTTGGGGTGAGGGGGATGCCCGCCAGCATCACCAAACGCCCTCCGGAAAGCTCCGCTGCAAATGCTGCATTTCCGCCAGGATGTGCCCCATGTGCTCGCTGTGCACGCCGCGCGTGCCGGTGCTGCGGAACCCGGATGCCTTCGGCAGCGCAAGGCCGGCTTCATCGAATACCGCGGTGATCTCCGCCAGCCACGGCGCTTGCAAATCGACCCACCGCGGGCCGAGCCGCGCCGCATGCGCGTGCTCATCGACCGCGTCGGCGCCGAACAGCTCGGCGGTGTAGCGCCACGCTTCGTCGAGCGCCGCATCGATGCGGCGGCGCGACTCTGCGGTGCCGTCTGCGAGCCGCACGACCCAGTCGGCGGCGTGCTGCTGGTGGTAGCGCACTTCCTTCACGGCCTTGCCGGCGATCGCGGCAACCTCGGCATCGCTCGATTCGAGCAAACGCTCCCACAGCAGCTTCGACCAGGTCGCGATGAACAGGTTGCGCAGCACCGTGAACGCGAAATCGCCGCGCGGCAACTCGGCCAGCGTCGCGTTGAAGTAGTCGCGCTCGTCGCGCAAAAAGGCGAGCTGGTCTTCGTCGTGGCCACGGCCTTCGAGTTGGCCGGCGCGCGTGAGCAGCGCGCGTGACTGGCCGACCAGGTCGAGCGCCATGTTCGCCAGCGCGATGTCTTCTTCGAGCACCGGCGCGTGGCCGCACCATTCGGCCAGGCGCTGGGCGAGGATCAGGTTCGTGTCGGCGATGCGCAGCAGGTACTCGACCTCGGGCGCGCGCTGGAGTTGGATCGATGCGGTCATGTCGATGGTTCTTTTGTCAGTGACATCACATGTGATCGAGCGACTTCGGCAGCTCGTAAAACGTCGGGTGGCGGTAGACCTTGTCTTCGGCCGGGTCGAAGTACATCGCCTTGTCGACCGGATCACTCGCGACGATCTGGTCCGAGCGCACGACCCACACACTCACGCCTTCCTGGCGGCGTGTGTAGACGTCTCGCCCCATCTGGATCGCCATCTTCGCGTCGGCCGCATGCAGGCTGCCGCAGTGCTTGTGGTCGAGCCCGGCCTTGCTGCGCACGAACACTTCCCACAGCGGCCACTCGTGTTGCAAATCGGCGCTCATGCGGCTTCCTTCAGCGCTTGCTTGTTCGCATGCGCCAGCGCCGCGTCGCGCACCCACGCGCCGTCGTCCCAGGCTTTCACGCGCGCCGCGAGGCGCTCCTTGTTGCACGGCCCGTCGCCGGAGATCACGGCCTTGAACTCGCGCCAGTCGATCGCGCCGTGGTCGTGTGCCCCGCGGGACTCGTTCCACTTCAAGTCGGGGTCGGGCAGCGACACACCGAGCAAGGCGGCCTGGGGAACCGTCGCGTCGATGAACTTCTGGCGCAGCGCGTCGTTGCTGACGCGCTTGATGCCCCAGCGCATCGACTGCGCGCTATTCGGCGATTCGTCATCGGGCGGCCCGAACATCATGATCGACGGCCACCACCAGCGGTTCACCGCGTCTTGCACCATCGCCTTCTGCGCGGCGGTGCCCTTCGTCATCATCGTCAGCAGCGCTTCGTAGCCCTGGCGCTGGTGGAAGCTCTCTTCGCGGCAGATGCGGATCATCGCGCGCGCATACGGCGCGTAGGAACACCGGCAGATCGGCACCTGGTTCATGATCGCCGCGCCGTCGACGAGCCAGCCGATCGTGCCCATGTCGGCCCAGCTCAGCGTCGGGTAGTTGAAGATCGAGCTGTACTTGGCCTTGCCGCTGTGCAGCGCGTCGAACAGCTGGTCGCGGCTGGTGCCGAGCGTCTCGGCGGCGGCATACAGGTACAGGCCGTGGCCGCCTTCGTCCTGCACCTTCGCGAGCAGGATCGCCTTGCGCTTGAGCGTCGGTGCGCGCGAGATCCAGTTGCCTTCGGGCAGCATGCCGACGATCTCGGAGTGCGCGTGCTGGCTGATCTGGCGCACCAGCGTCTTGCGGTAGTGCTCGGGCATCCAGTCTTTCGCCTCGATGAAGTCGCCGGCGTCGATGCGGGCATCGAAGCGCTCCTGCAACTGCAACTCTTCGGCGGACCGCAACGCCTTCGGCGCTTCGTCTTTGCCCATCGTGTCCATCGCTTGGGTGTACATGGCGTTTGTCCTTTTACCTGGGTCGTTTGTCGATCACGCGGCGGGCCTTGCCGGTCAGCGTGCGTTCGATCGAATCGGGCGTCAATACCCTGA
>JANMWQ010000121.1:0-2923 GCA_031394085.1 Rhizobacter sp.
CGTGATGCGCGCGAGGATCGCCGCCTGCACGACCGCGAGCGCCACCGCCGGCAAGATGAGCGCCTTGAACGCCGGCCACACGCCTTCGCCCCAGCCCGGGAAGCCGCCGGCCGAGAACCACTGCAGCTTCACCGCGAACACGAGAATCAGCAAAATCGCGAACCAGAAATTCGGGATCGCGATGCCGAGCTGGCTCAGCCCCATCACGCCGACATCGCCCACCTCGTTGTGGCGCGCCGCCGCGTAGATGCCGAGCGTGAGTGCGATCGCGGTGGTCAGCACCATCGCCATCAGTGCCAGCGGCGCGGTCACCGCGAGGCGCTCGGCGATCAGTTGCGCCACCGGCACGTCGTACGACACGCTGGTGCCGAGGTCGCCGGTCGCCAGGCCCTTGACCCAGCGGCCGTAGCGCACGCTGGCGGGCTGGTCGAGCCCGAGCGTTTGCGAGAGTGCGGCCACGGCCTCGGGCGACGCCGATTCGCCGAGCATCACCTGCGCCGCATTGCCGGGCAGCACACCCTGCACCGCGAAGACGAGCACCGAGGCGGCCAGCAAAGTGGCGACGAAGGTCGACAAGCGCTTGATCAGGAAGATGCCCATTGCCAATATGATGGCCCATAACCCCACAGGCGCGAGCGCGCCGGAGGCCGACGTGGCAGGCACGACATTCACGACGCGGTTCACGATTCCCTTCGACACGCGGCAGCTCCTGATCGGTGGCATCTGGCGCGCCGCCGCCAGCGGAGAAACGCTGGCGCTGGTTAACCCGTCCGACGGCAGCGAGCTGGCCCGCATTGCGCGCGGCAATGCGGCCGACATCGACGCCGCGGTCGCTGCCGCGCAGACCGCGCTCGATGGCGACTGGGGCCGCGCGACCGCCGCCGAGCGCGGCCGCGTGCTCGGCGCGATCGGCCGCAAGCTGCTCGAGAACGTCGAGCTGCTCGCGATGCTGGAGGCGCTCGATGTCGGCAAGCCGCTCAAGCAAGGCCGCGCCGATGCCATCGCGCTCGCACGCTACCTCGAGTTCTACGGCGGTGCGGCCGACAAGGTGCACGGCCAGACCTTGCCGTTCCTGAACGGCTACACCGCGCTGACGCTGCGCGAACCGCACGGCGTGACCGGCCACATCGTCCCGTGGAACTACCCGATGCAGATCGTCGGCCGCAGCGTCGGTGCGGCGCTGGCGATGGGCAACGCCTGCGTGCTCAAGCCCGCCGAAGAGGCCTGCCTCACGGTGCTCGCATTCGCGCGCATCGCGATGGAAGCGGGGTTGCCGGCGGGCGCGCTCAACGTCGTCACCGGCCTCGGCGAAGAGGCCGGCGCGGCGTTGTCGGCGCACCCGGGCATCCGGCACATTTCGTTCACCGGTTCGGTCGCGACCGGTCGATTGATTCAATCGGCGGCGGCGCAACACGCCGTGCCGGTCACGCTCGAACTCGGCGGTAAGAGCCCGCAAATCGTGTTCGCCGATGCCGACCTCGATGCCGCGCTGCCGTCGCTCGTCAACGCGGGCCTGCAGAACGCCGGGCAGACCTGTTCGGCGGCCTCGCGCATCCTGGTCGAGCGGTCGGTGTTCGCGCAGGTGCGTGACCGCATGGCCGAGCGCTACCGGCGCTTAAGCATCGGGCCGGCCGTCGACGACCTCGACATGGGCCCGGTGATCTCGAAGCGCCAGCAGGAAATCGTCGAACACTACCTGTCGATCGGCCGCGACACCGGGCTGCGCATCGCCGCGCAAGGCGAACTGCCGGCCGACCTGCTGGATCCACGACAGGGCGGCTCGTTCGTGCGGCCCACGCTGTTCGACGACGTGCCGCCCGACCACCCGCTCGCGCAGCAGGAAATCTTCGGCCCGGTGCAGGTGCTGATCGCGTTCGACGGCGAAGCGCAGGCGCTAAAGATCGCCAACGGCACCGCGTTCGGTCTGGTGGCCGGTGTCTGGACGCGTGACGGCGGTCGCCAGATGCGCATGGCGCGCGCACTGAAGTGCGGCCAGGTGTTCATCAACAACTACGGCGCCGGCGGCGGTGTCGAGCTGCCGTTCGGCGGCGTCAGGCACTCGGGCCACGGGCGCGAAAAAGGCTTCGAGGCGCTGTATGGGTTTTCGACCTTGAAGACCATCGCAATGCACCACGGATAACAGAGAACACCCATGAGACTCGAAGGCAAGGTCGCGATCGTCACCGGGGGTGGCTCCGGATTCGGTGAAGGCATCGCAGCGAAGTTCGTCGCCGAGGGCGCGAAAGTGCTGATCGCCGATCGCGATGCGGCCGGCGGCGCGCGCGTCGCGACCGCGCTCGGCGCGCACGCGCGCAGCGTGTGCGTCGATGTGGCGAACGCGAGCGACGTGACGGCGATGTTCGATGCCGCGCAAGATCACTTCGGCCGCCTCGACATCCTCGTCAACAACGCCGGCGTCTCGCACCGGCCGCAGGCGCTGGAAGACGTGAGCGACGACGACTTCGACCGCATTCTGGCGATCAACGTGAAGGCGATCTACCTCGCGGCGAAGGTGGCGGTGCCGCGCTTCAAGCAACAAAGGTCGGGCGTGATCCTGAACATCGCCAGCACCGCCGGCGTGAGCCCGCGGCCGCGGCTGAGTTGGTACAACGCGAGCAAGGGCTGGGTCATCACCGCGACGCGCGCGATGGCGGTCGAGTTGGCACCCTTCGGCATCCGGGTGGTCGCGCTGAACCCGGTGGCCGGCGAAACGCCGCTGCTGAAAACCTTCATGGGCGAAGACACCCCCGAGATGCGCGCGAAGTTTTTGGCGACGATTCCGCTCGGCCGCTTTTCGACCCCGCAAGACATGGGCAACGCGGCCTGCTTTCTGTGCAGCGACGAGGCTTCGATGATCACCGGCGTGGCGCTCGAAGTCGACGGCGGGCGCTGCATTTGAAGGCGACGGTCTGGCCGAGGCTGT
>JANMWQ010000122.1:0-4179 GCA_031394085.1 Rhizobacter sp.
GGCGCTGCCGTATCTGTTGACGGTGATCCTGCTGGCCGGCTTCATCGGCCGCACGGTTGCGCCCAAGGCGCTCGGCCAACCTTATGTCAAAGCACGTTGAAAACACCATGACAGAACTCGAACGCGCCAGGCTCTTGCGCGCCGCGCGCGACGCGCAAACCCATGCCTACGCGCCGTACTCGCAGTTCGCGGTCGGCGCCGCGGTGCTCGACGAGCACGGCCAGATTTACGCCGGCTGCAATGTCGAGAACGCCGCCTACCCGGAAGGCGTGTGCGCCGAGGCCGGTGCCCTCAGCGCGATGGTGCTGGCCGGCGGCCGCAAGGTGCGCGCACTCGCCGTGGTGGGAGACGGCGCCGGGCTCGTCACGCCGTGTGGCGGCTGCAGGCAGAAGCTGCGCGAGTTCGCGTCGGCCGACACACCCGTGCTGGTCGGCGACCGCGAGCACCTGCGCGCCGAGTTCACGCTCGCGCAGTTGCTGCCGTCGAGTTTCGGCCCGGAGCATCTGTCGCCATGACCCCACCGGCGCTCGATCAGCTGACCGCTGCGCAGCAGGTGCGCGCACTCGCACCGACCGCGCAACCGCGCATCGCAATCGTGCTCGGCTCGGGATGGGGCGGGCTGACCGCGCGCATCACCGAGCCGGTGCGCATTCCCTACGACGCGCTTGAAGGCTTTCCGCAAGCGACCGTGCAAGGCCACTCGGGCGAGCTCTGGCTCGGCCGCATCGGCGCGCACCAAGTTGCGGTGATGAGCGGGCGCAAGCACGCGTATGAAAATGGCGACGTCAAAGGCATGCAATTGCCGCTGAGAACGTTGCGCGAACTCGGCTGTGAGGTGCTTGTGCAGACCAACGCCGCCGGCAGCCTGCGTGCCGCGATGGCGCCGGGCAGCCTGATGGTGCTGGCCGACCACATCAACCTGTCGCAGCGTTCGCCGCTGGTCGGCGCGGGCGGCTCGGAGCGCTTCGTCAGCATGCTCAACGCCTACGATCCTGCGCTGCGCGCGACCGCGCATGCGGTCGCCGCACGCCGTGGCGTCACGCTGCACGAAGGCGTGTACGTGTGGACGCTCGGGCCGCAGTTCGAAACGCCGGCCGAGATCCGCATGTTCCAGGCGATGGGCGCCGACGCCGTCGGCATGAGCACGGTGCCCGAGACCATCCTCGCGCGCCACGCCGGCCTGCGCGTGCTGGCGTTGTCGCTGATCACGAACATGGGCGCAGGGCTGTCGAGCGAATCGCTGAGCCATGCGCACACACTGTCGCAGGCGCATGCGGCGAGCGATGTGGCCGGCGCGTTGCTGGCCGACGTGATCGCGGCGATCGCGCTCTGATGACATGAGGTGAATTGAGCTGACCATGAACACGCAGCAAGCCGCACGACTCGCACTCTCGTGCCTCGACCTCACCAGCCTGAACGACGCCGACACCGAGGCCGATGTGATCGCGCTCTGCGCCCGCGCACACGGGCCGCACGGCACGGTCGCCGCGGCCTGCGTCTGGCCGCGTTTCGCGGCGTTGGCGCGGCGCGAGTTGCCGGCCGGCATCGCGGTCGCCGCGGTCGCGAACTTTCCCGATGGCAGTGCCGATGTCGAACGTGCCGTGCGTGAAACGCACGAGATTGTCGAGGCCGGCGCGCAAGAGGTCGACGTGGTGCTGCCGTTCGCGCGCCTGATGGCCGGCGACGAACGCGCGGTCGTCGAGCTGCTCGCCGCGGTGCGCCAGGCTTGCGACGGCCTCGTGTTGAAGGTGATTCTGGAGACCGGCGTGCTCGTCTCCGATGCGTTGGTAGCGCGCGCCGCGCAGCTCGCGCTCGACGCCGGTGCCGACTTCCTGAAAACCAGCACCGGCAAGACACCGGTCAGCGCCACGCCGCAGGCCGCGACCGTGATGCTGAGTGCGATCGCGGCCGACCCGCGCGGCGCGCGCGTCGGCTTCAAGGCCGCGGGCGGCATCCGCACCGTGGCCGAAGCGATGGTCTACTTCGCGCTCGTCGAGCAGCTCCTCGGCGCATCGGCGTTGAACCCGCAGCGGTTTCGCATCGGCGCGAGCAGCCTGCTCAACGACATCGAAGCGGTGCTCGGCGGCCAGACGGCGCCGCCGCCGGCCGCGCCCGGAACCTACTGACACCCCTGGAAAGAGAAGCGACATGCTCGCGCAGGAAATCATTCGCCACAAACGCGACGGCCGCGCGCTCGACCGCACGCAGATCGACGCGTTCGTCGCTGGCCTGGTGGACTCGTCCCAAGGCCCGGCGTCATGGAGCGAATCGCAAGCCGCCGCGATGGCGATGGCGATCTTTCTCAACGGCATGTCGAGCACCGAGACCATCGCGCTCACGCACGCGATGACCCACTCCGGCGACGTGCTCGACTGGTCGAGCGCGAACCTGTCCGGCCCGGTGCTCGACAAGCACTCGACCGGCGGCGTCGGCGACAAGGTCAGCCTGATGCTCGCGCCGATCGTCGCGGCCTGCGGCGGCTTCGTGCCGATGATCTCGGGCCGCGGCCTCGGCCACACCGGCGGCACGCTCGACAAGTTCGACAGCATTCCCGGCTACGACACCGAGCCGTCGAACCAGCGCCTGCGCGACGCATTGCGCACGGCCGGCTGCGCGGTCGTCGGCCAGACCGCGGCGCTCGCGCCGGCCGATCGGCGGCTCTACGCGATCCGCGACGTGACCGCGACGGTCGAGTCGATCCCGCTGATCACCGCGAGCATCCTGTCGAAAAAACTCGCGGCCGGGCTGCGAGGTTTGGTGATGGACGTGAAGGTCGGCAACGGCGCGTTCGCGAACGACTTGGCCGTGGCGCGCGCGCTCGCTCGGTCGATCGTCACCGTGGCCGAAGGCGCCGGCCTGCCGACGCGCGCCTGGCTCACCGACATGAACCAGGTGCTCGGCACGAGCTGCGGCAACGCGCTCGAGGTGCACGAGGCGCTCGCCTTCCTGCGTGGTGATGCGCGCGAACCGCGGCTGCTCGACGTCACGCGCATGCTGAGTGCCGAGTTGTTGCTGATCGGCCGTCTCGCGGACAGCACCGACGACGCGCTCGCCAAGGTCGATGCGGTGCTGGCCAACGGCCGCGCACTCGAGTGTTTCGCGCGCATGGTCGCCGCGCTCGGTGGACCGGTCGATTTCGTCGAGCGCGCCGATGCGTACTTGCCGAACGCGCCGGTGCAGCGCGTGCTGAGCGCCGCGCGCAGCGGCTGGGTCGGCGCGATGGCGACGCGCGAGATCGGCCTGCGGGTGGTCGAACTCGGCGGCGGGCGGCGGCGCACAGGCGATGCGGTCGACCACCGCGTCGGCCTGAGCGGCATGGTGGCGGTCGGCCGGCGTGTGGAGGCCGGCGACACACTGGCGGTCGTGCATGCGGCCGACGCAGCGAGCGCCGCGGCGGCCTGCGACGCACTCGCAGCGCTGATCCGGATCGACGAGGCCGAGCCGGCCTCGTCACCGGTGCTGATCGAGCGCATCGTCGCTGCCGAAACACCCGCCGCGCCATGACACGCGCGCTCGTCATCGGCCTCGACTCGTTCGGCGCGGCCGCCGGGACCCGCATGGGCAAGGACACACCCAGCGGTCACTCGGAACTGATGGGCTGCCCGGTCGACTTCGACATGCTCTGCGGCCACCGCCGCGATGTCGCCGGCCATGCCGATGCGTTAGAGGCGTTCGACGCCTTCCTCACCGTGCCCGCGTTGCCGCATGGCCGTGCAGGCTGGTGAACGCGGCTGGCGAGACTCGACCGAGATGAAAACCAAAATCCTGTTCGACACCGATCCCGGCATCGACGATGCGATGGCGCTGCTGATGCTTGCCCGCGACCCGCGCGCCGAGCTGCTCGGCATCACGACCGTGTTCGGCAACGCGGCGCTCGACCTGACGACCGCGAACGCGCTCGCGCTGTGCGAGCGCTTCGGCATCGAGGCACCGGTGGCGCGCGGCGCGGCGCAGGCGCTGCTGCAACCGCCGGGCCGCTTTCCGACGGAGGTGCACGGCGCCGACGCGATGGGCAACATCGGCATGCAGCCTGCCCGCACGCGGCGCGTGCTCGCGCAGCCGGCGCCGCAGTTCATCGCCGAGCTGGCGCGCCGCCATTCGGGCGAGTTGACGCTGGTCGCCGTCGGCCCGCTGACCAACCTCGCGCTGGCGCTGCAGCACGACCCTGAACTGGTCGAT
>JANMWQ010000138.1:0-1570 GCA_031394085.1 Rhizobacter sp.
CGCCGAGCGCACCAGCCAGCCGGTGGCGTAGGCGGCCGCCCCCAGGTACGCGGCGTGACCGAACGACAGCAGGCCGGTGTAGCCGAGCAGCAGGTTGAACGCACAGGCGAAGATCGCGTAGCACAGCGCCTTCATCATGAAGACCGGGTACAGGCCGACGAACGGCGCCGCCAGCAACAGCACGAGACCGATCCACAGTCCGATGCGGCTCAGGCGCCGGATGTCGTTGTTCGATTTGTCCACAGCCGCGCTCATCACTTTTCCTTCCCGAACAGCCCGGCCGGCCGGATCATCAGCCCGATCGCCATGATCACGAACACGACGATGCTCGTGGCCTCGGGGTAGAACACCTTGGTCAGCCCTTCGATGATGCCGAGCGCGAGGCCGGTGACGATCGAGCCGAGGATCGAGCCCATGCCGCCGATCACGACGACCGCGAACACCACGATGATCAGGTTGCTGCCCATCAGCGGCGTGACCTGGATCACCGGCGCCGCGAGCACGCCGGCGAAAGCCGCGAGCGCACAGCCGCCGCCGTAGGTGAGCATCACCATCACCGGCACGTTGATGCCGAAGGCCTGCACCAACGCCGGGTTCTCGGTGCCGGCGCGCAGGTAGGCGCCGAGCCGGGTGCGCTCGATCACGAACCAGGTGCCCAGGCAGACGGTCAGCGAGGCCACGACGACCCAGGCGCGGTAGTTCGGCAGCACCATGGAGCCGAGGTTGGTCGCGCCCTGGAGCAGTTCGGGCACCGGGTACGACTGGCCCGACACGTCGATCCAATAGCGGAACAGCCCTTCGGCGATCAGCGCCAGGCCGAAGGTCAGCAACAGACCGTAGATCGGATCGATCTTGTACAGGCGCTTGAGCAGCGTGCGCTCGATCACGACGCCGAGCGCGCCCACCACCAGTGGCGAAAGCACGAGCGCGAACCAGTAGTTGATGCCGAACTTGTCGAGCGCGATGAACGCCCCATACGCGCCGATCATGTACAGCGCGCCGTGCGCGAAGTTCACGTTCCCCAGCAACCCGAAGATCACCGCCAGACCCAGGCTCAGCATCGCGTAGAACGAGCCGTTGACGAGGCCGAGCAGCAGCTGGCCGAGGAAGGCCTGAATCGGGATGCCGAAGATTTCCATGATGACGTCAGCGTTTCAGCGTCATTTCCAGAGCGCGCACTTCGACTCGGCCTTGGTCAGGAAAGCGTCTTCGCCCTTGGTCGTGGCGACCACGTTGTAGTAGTCCCACGGCGTGGTGGATTGCGCCGGCGTCTTGACTTGCATCAGGTACATGTCGTGCACCATCGTGCCATCGGCGCGCACGTAGCCGCCCTTGGCGTACATGTCGTTGACCTTGCTCTTGCGCATCTGCTCGTTGGTCTTGTCACCGTCGTCGGAGCCCACCGCCTTGACCGCGGCCAGGTAGAACTGCGCGACCGAATAATCGGCCGCCTGGATCGACGATGGCATGCGCTTGAACTTGTCGAAGAAGCGCTTGCTCCAGGCGCGCGATTCGGCCGACTGGTTCCAGTACCAGCTGTCGGTCAGGTACATGCCCTGCGTCGCCTTCA
>JANMWQ010000149.1:0-1849 GCA_031394085.1 Rhizobacter sp.
ACGACTTCACGGTGCTCGAACAATCGGGCCAGCAGCAGCGCGCACTCGACCTCGGCGCCAAGATCGTCTCGATCAAGAAGCTGCACGAGGGCGTGATCCAGAAGATCGATGCCGGCAGCAGCAGCTTCTGGAAAGCCAAGAATCCGCAGGAGCCGAACAGCGGCGGCCTCGGCCTGATGGACCGCCAGCGCGTCAAGATGTGGCTGCGCGACGTCTACCGCGAGATCGACGACGTGGGCATGTGATGACCGCGTGATTTCATGACTGTTCTGCGAGCGCCGCGCCGGCCGTCGCGGCATCGGGCTCGGCTACGATGCCGGCACTGCAAAACGCTCGAAAGCGGAGTCGAATGAACACTGCCCCCGACAACAACCCGTTCGCCGCACCGACCGCGCATGTCGCTGACATCCCGCACGCGGGCGAGCAGCAACTCGGCGGCCGCGGCGCGCGGCTCGGCTCGGTGATCATCGACGGCATGCTGCAGGGCGCGGTCTACTACGCGGTCGCCTTCACGATGTTCTCGACGCTGCTGCCGAGCAACTCACCCGACAGTTTCGGCGGCATGGCCGGCGTGTTCGTGCTGCAAATCGTGATCAGCGTCGGGCTGTTCATCGCGCTGCACGGCTACCTGCTCGCCACGCAGGGCCAGACCATCGGCAAGAAGCTGCTCGGCCTGCGCATCCTGCGCAGCAACGGCGAGCGCGCCTCGCTCGGTCGCCTGCTCGGCCTGCGTTACTTTCTCGGCTGGGTGTTGCTCGTGATCCCGTTCGCCGGCGCGATCTACGGGCTGGCCGACTGCCTGATGATCTTCCGCGATTCGCGCAAATGCCTGCACGACAACATCGCCGACACGATCGTCGTCAAGGCCTGAGCATTCGCACTCGCATCCGCATCCGCATTCGCTGATGGCCTTGAGCACCCCGCCCGCCACCGCGCTCGACACCGTCTACACCGCCGAGACACCCGAGGGCATCGCGCTCGAACTGCGCCCGGCCGGCTTGGTCGCGCGCAGCTACGCGTTCGCGATCGACGGCGCGGTGCGGTTCGCGGTTCTGATCGCGGCAGCGAGCGTGCTGGCGGTGATGTCGCGCCTGGGCACCGGCCTCTTCCTGATCCTGTTCTTCCTGCTGGAGTGGTTCTACCCGGTGCTGTTCGAGTTGCTGCCGGGCTCGGCCACGCCGGGCAAGCGCACGCTCGGGCTGCGCGTCGTGATGGACTCGGGCCTGCCGGTCACGCCGGCCGCGTCGCTGGTGCGCAACCTGCTGCGCGCTGCCGACTTCTTGCCGGTGTTCTACGGCCTGGGTGGCCTGATGCTGCTGCTGCGACCCGACTTCAAACGCCTCGGCGACCTCGCCGCCGGCACGCTGGTCGTGCATGCGAACGTCGCCACACTGCATGGCCCGCTGGGGCCTGCCGAGCCGCTCGCGCCGCCACGGGCGCTCTCGACCCGCGAGCAAGCCGCCGTGATCGCCTGGGCCGGCCGCGCCACGCGCTTGACCGAAGCCCGGCTCGGTGAACTCGCGCTGCTCGCCGGGCCGATCGTCGACCCATCCGGTCAACGCGAACCGAACCCCGAACGCGCGACCCGACGTCTGCTCGGCATCGCGCAATGGCTGATCGGCCGCCGATGACACCGCTGCAGTTCGAGACCGGCTACGCGCCGGTGTGGGACGAGCTCGAAGCCGCCCTCGCCGGCCTGAATGCCGGCCCGCGCCGCGGGTTCAAGCGCACCTCCGCAGACGCCGCGGCCGAGCCCGCCGCACCGCCCGATGCGGCGCGCCTCGCGATGCTCTACCGCGCCAGTTGCGAGCACCTCGCACTCGCGCGTGCCCGCGCCTACCCGGCACAC